>NZ_JBYIQW010000016.1:0-133440 GCF_057707815.1 Actinacidiphila sp. bgisy160 | reverse complement strand
CGCCGCCGTCAGTTCGGCGATCTGCTGAAGGGTCGCGTTGACGTCGGCGGTCAGCGTGGTCGTCATGGACTGGACCGAGACGGGGGCGTCGCCGCCCACCGCCACCGGCCCGACCTGGATGCGCCGCGAACGGCGGCGCTCCGCGAGCGGTCGGGCCGGTACGGAGGGCAGGCCGAGCGACACGGGCTCGACAGCTGTCATCGCGACGTCACTTCCCGCGGTTGCCGGTGACGGTCTCCCGGGTCGCCCTGATGGACTCCTTGAGGGAGGTCATCGTGGCCAGGACGGCGGTCGGCTCGTACCCGCAGTGCGCCATGCAGTTGGCGCAACGCGGGTCCTTGCCGCGGCCGTACTTGCTCCAGTCGGTTTCCTCGACGAGCTCCTTGTACGTGGTCACGTAGCCGTCGCTCATCAGGTAGCAGGGGCGCTGCCAGCCGAACAGGGAGTAGTTGGGGATCGCCCAGGCGGTGCAGGGGAAGTCGACCTTGCCTTCGAGGAAGTCCAGGAAGAGGGGGCTGTGGTTGAGCCGCCACTTCTTGCGGTTGCCGCCCGAGAAGGCCTTCTTGAACAATTCGCGCGTCTGCTCCACGCCCAGGAAGTGCTCCTGGTCGGGAGCCTTCTCGTAGGCGTACGCCGGCGAGATCATCATCTCGTCGACCTGCAGGTCGTCATTGAGGAAGTTGAGCACCTCGATGATGGTCTGCGGGGTGTCGGTGTTGAAGAAGGTCGAATTGGTGGTGACCCGGAACCCGCGCCGCTTGGCCTCCTTGATCGCCTCCACCGCCTCGTCGAAGACGCCCTCCTTGGCGACCGACTCGTCGTGCCGCTCGCGCAGTCCGTCGATGTGCACGGCGAAGGCGAAGTAGGGCGAAGGGGTGAACTTGTCCATCTTCTTGCGCAGCAGCATGGCGTTGGTGCAGAGGAAGACGTACTTCCGCTTGGCCACCAGCTGCCGCACGATCTCGTCGATCTGGGGGTGCATCAGCGGTTCGCCGCCGGCGATCGACACCATCGGCGCGCCCGATTCCAGGACGGCGCCCACGGCCTGTGCCACCGGCATGCGCTGCTTCAGCACGCCCGCCGGGTGCTGGATCTTTCCGCAGCCCTCGCATTTCAGATTGCACGCGAAAAGTGGCTCGAGTTCGACGATGAGCGGGAACTTCTCGCGCCTGCGGAGCATTTTCTGTTCGAAGAGGTAGGTGCCGACCCTGATGGACTGTCGGAGTGGCATGGCCATCTAGCTCACCTCCAGGGGAGCGCGGTAGAGCGGTGCCAATCGAGAAAGGCAGGAAGAAGGTCCCTCAGCACGCGGAAAGCGGTGATCCCCGTGCGGAGCGTGCCGACCCGCACGAGCTCGAACTCGGGCGTGTCGACGACCACGCGGGCCGCGGCGACCGGGCGTGGACCCCGGGCGAGCGCGGCCCGCATCATCGCCGCCGACTCCATGTCGACGGCGACGGCACCGGTGGCCCGGAGCGCCGCGCGCTCCGGGCCGCGTACGACGTGGTCCGACTCGGCGAGCCGGCCCACGTGCACGGTGTGTCCCGCCGCCTTGAGGGCGGCGGCGAGTGATTCCCCGTCATGCGGCTCGTCGGCGACGACCACGTCGCCCGGCCGCATCCCGGGGGCGAGCCCGGCGCAGAAGCCGGTGGTGAGGACCGCGGCGGTGTCCAGGACGGGGTCGCGCAGCGCGGCGGTGACGGCGCGTTCCGCGGCCTGCGGCCCCATGCCCGTGCGCACGAAGGCGACCGGGCCGGCGGCGTGGCTGCGGTCGCCGCCGCGCAGGGCGAAGCGTTCCACCCGCAGCGCGCAGACGATGAGCAGAGGTGGGCCGGACGGCCCCATCAGGCCCCCTTCCGTAGCCCGCCGAACGGCTCGCCGCGCACGTAGCGCCCGAGGGCGGTGAGCGGGAAGACCATCCGGTAGAGGTGGTAGTTGATGGAGAAGTCCCGGGGGAAGCCGGTGCCGGTGAAGTACGGCTCGTCCCAGGACCCGTCCTCGTTCTGGGTCCGGGCCAGCCAGCGCACCCCGCGCTCCACGGCCTCGCCGTCGCGCTCGCCGGCCGCCAGCAGGGCCAGCAGGGCCCAGGCCGTCTGGGAGGCGGTCGACTCGCCGCGGCCGATCCACTCGTCGGAGGAGTACGAGCGCAGGTCCTCGCCCCAGCCGCCGTCCTCGTTCTGCACGGACTCCAGCCAGCCCACCGCCCGCCGGATCGCGGGGTGGGACGCCGGCAGCCCGGCCGCCACGAGGGCCGGGACCACCGATCCGGTGCCGTAGATGTAGTTGACGCCCCAGCGGCCGAACCAGGCACCGTTGCGCTCCTGTTCGGCGAGCAGCCAGTCGATGCCGCGCCGGGTGTGCGGGTCGTGCTCCAGACCGAGGGCGGCCAGCATCTCGACCACGTGGGCCGTGACGTCGGCCGACGGCGGGTCGATGACCTCGCCGAAGTCGCAGAAGGGCAGCCGGTTGGGGAAGGCGCTGGTGTTGTCGGCGTCGAAGGCGCCCCAGGCGCCGTTCTTCGACTGCATCCCCACGTTCCAGCGGACCCCGCGGTCGACCGAGGCTTTCAGCCGTTCCGGGTCCGGGTGGTCGACCCTGAGCAGGGCGAGGACCACTTCCGCGGTGTCGTCGATGTCCGGGTAGGTGTCGTTCTGGAACTCGAACGCCCAGCCGCCGGAGGGCAGGCCGGGCCGCTGCACGGCCCAGTCGCCGGACTTGGTGATCTGCTCCCCCAGCATCCATTCCGCCGCCTTGACCAGTGCCGGGTGGTCGGCGGGGACGCCCGCGTCGGCCAGCGCGATGGTCGCCAGGCAGGTGTCCCAGACCGGGGACTGGCAGGCCTCGATCATCCGTGTGTCCTTGTCCGGCCAGACCGCGAACTCGTCCAGCGCCTTCAGTCCGGCGCGCAGTACGGGGTGGTCGAGGTCGTAGCCGAGCAGGTGGAGAGCGATGACGGAGTACACGGCGGGCGGCTGGATGCCGCCGAAGCAGCCGTCGTTCTCCTGGCGCTCGATGATCCAGCGCGCCGCCGAGCGCATCGCGGCCCGCCGCAGCGGACGGACGCTGACCTTGCGGTAGGCGTGCAGGGCCCGGTCGACCCGCTGGAAGAACCCGTCCCAGCTGGACAGCGGCGCCCGCGGGACCGGCGGGTTGGGCCGCGCGGGGTCGGTGTGCAGTTCGTCGAGGGTGAACGGGGCGGGCCGTACCGGCCGGTGGGCTCCGACGATGGTCAGCGGCACGATGGTCTGCCGGGCCCAGCTGGCGAAGGAGTAGATGTTGAGCGGAACCCACTTGGGCAGGTAGATGAGCTCGGGGGGCAGCTCCGGGAGGTCCTCCCAGCGCCACCAGCCGAACAGCGCGAGCCAGATCCGGGTGAAGACCCGCGACCGCGCGATCCCCCCCTGCTCGCGGACGAAGGCCGACGCGGCGGCCATCCACGGCTCCTCCGGGGCGTCCCCGGCCAGCCGCAGCGCGACGTAGGCCTCGACGGTGGCCGAGATGTCGCCGGGCCCGCCGTGGAAGGTGGGCCAGGCGCCGTCGTCGCGCTGCTGGGACCTGATCCAGCGGGCGGCGGCCTCGGTGACCCGCTCGTCCTGGATGCCGAGGAACTGACGGAGCAGCAGGTCCTCGGCGTCCATCGTGACGTTGGTCTCGAGGTCGCCCTTCCACCAGCCGTCAGGATGCTGACGCGCCAGCAGGTGGCCGGTTGCCCGGCGCGCGGCCTCGGCCGCGAGCTCCTCGGTCGTTCCGGTGTCCCCGCCGGGCTCGGCGGCTGATGCCGGTTCCGGGATCGCGCCCGAGGCCTTCGTTCTGGCCGAGGGTGTCCCGGGGGCCGCCTCGCCCCCGGAACCGCCGTCGGTCGTCGCTGTCATGGCTTCCCCTTTGCACAGTCGTTCTGTCTGCGGTGTTGGGGCTGCCGTCGGCCGTCACGCGCGCCCGGCCGGCGACGTACTGCGCTCCAGTTGTGTCCTTACTTCTCGCGAACCACCACGAAATCCGCCAGGCCCACGAGCTTACGGCGAACTTCTCCCGGCATGTCCATTTTGTCGAGTGCGGCGATCGCGGTGGCGTACTGCCTGCGGGCTTCCCGGGAGGTCCACTCCCGGCCACCGGCCTCCTCGATCAACGCCGCCCTCGTCGCGAACTCTTCCTCGTCGAAGGACTCGATATCATTACGGTCGGATGAATCCGAGGCCTTCGCATCCGCTGCCAGGAGTTCGGCGAGGCGCTGCGAGGCGGAGCCGCCCGCGGCCAGCGCCGCGACCACCGGCAGGGACTTCTTCCGCTGGCGCAGGTCGCTCCAGGTCTGCTTGCCGGTGGCGGCCGGGTCGCCCCAGATGCCCAGCAGGTCGTCGATGGCCTGGAACGCCAGGCCGAGGTGGTAGCCGTACTCCTCCAGGGCGTCGGCGTCGGCTTCGGAGGCGCCGCCGAGCACCGCGCCAATGGAGCAGGCGCAGGCCAGGAGGGCGCCGGTCTTGTTGCCCTCCATCTCCAGGCACTCCTCGACGGTGACCCGCTCGCGGTGCTCGAAGGAGATGTCCTGGGCCTGACCGTCGATCAGCTTGCGGGTGGCGGTGGTGAGGCGCCGGGTGGCCCGGCCGGCCTCGACGGTGCCCTGCTCCAGCAGGATCTCGTTGGCGAGGGCGAAGAGCGCGTCGCCGACCAGGATGGCCTGGGCGGGGCCGTGCACCTTCCACACGGTGTCGCGGTGGCGGCGCTGCTCGTCACCGTCCATCAGGTCGTCGTGCAACAGCGAGAAGTTGTGCACCAGCTCCACGGCGACCGCGCCGGGGACTCCCACCTCGGGTGCGGCGCCCGCCGCCTCGGCGGACAGCAGCGCGAGTGCGGGGCGTACGGCCTTTCCGCTGTCGCCGTGGGACGGGTTGCCCGCGGCGTCGATCCAGCCGAAGTGGTAGGCGGCGACGGTGTCCATCGGGGGTGCGAGGCGGTCCACGGCGGCGCGCAGCACCGGCGTGGACAGCTCGCGGCCGCGCTCCAGCAGCGCGGCCACGGTCTCTCTGTCGACGCCCGCGGTCATCTGCTCGTTGCCAGCGGTCACATTCTCTCCTCTGATTGCACTGGTGATGCTCATACCGGCTCCAGGCCTTCGATTGCGAAGGTACGTGGGTCGAAGGGATGGCGGAGTGCGGTCAAAGCTGCTCGGGAGGCTTGCAAACCGCTGCGGACCGCGCTTTCCATCGTCGCGGGCCAACCGGTGGCGGTCCACGCGCCGGCGAGCCAGACACCCGGCGCGCGGGTACGAGGTCCCGGGCGGAGGGCGCCGACACCGGGGGCGGGCGCGAAGGTCGCGGTCCGTTCCCTGGTGACGAAGAAGTCCCGTACGGCGGCTTCCCGCGCGGCCGGGAGCAGCCGCTCCAGCTCCGGCAGGTAGCGCCCCCGCAGCTCGGCCACGGGGAGGTCGATCTCCTCCTGGGCCGCCGACTGGGACAGGGCGACATACTGTCCGCCGCCGGTCAGGCCGGAGTGCTCCGTGCGGTCGAAGACCCACTGCACAGGGCTGCCGAGGGCGGCGAAGAAGGGTTGCCGCAGGACCTGACGGTCGTACACCACGTGCACGTTGAGGATCGGCGCGTTGCCGATGCGCAGCAGCGCGTCCTGGTCCTCCAGGGCGCCGGTGGGGAGCAGCCCGTGGGCCTCGTGCTGCGGCACGGCCAGGACGACGGTGTCGGCCGTGAAGCGCTCGGCGCGCCCGGGTCCGGTCTCGGCCTCGACCTCCCAGACCGGGCCGTCGCCCCTCGGGCCGCCGTCGGCGGACCGTACCGGCTCGGGTGCGTCCGTGCGGGTGAGCGAGGTGGCGCGGGCACGCAGCAACGTCCGCACGCCGGCCTTGTCCAGGGCGGTGCGGGCGCGGTCGTCGTGCAGCTCGCCGAGCGGCCGGGCGGCCCAGCCGATGTCCGCCGCGCCCGGCGCGGAGAGCAGCCCGGTCTTGAAGACCATGGCTGCCAGGCCCAGTGACGCCTCGTCGGCCGTGGCGTTCAGCGTCGCGACGCCGACCAGGTCCCACAGCGCCTCGACGGTGCGGGCCGACTGGCCGCGCCCCCGCAGCCAGCTGCCGAAGTCGACGGCGTCCAGCGCCGGGTCGGCGGGGTCGAGCGAGCGCAGCGCGAGCGCGGCCCGCCCGACGGACGCCCGCTCCGCCAGCGACAGGTGAGGATAGGTGGCCAGACTGGCGGCCAGGTGCAGCGGTACGGGCAGCCCCGCGCGGCGCAGCCGGCCGAGCCTGGGCCGCGAGGTGGCCACGTCGAGCACCGGCACGTCGAGCCGCTCCTGGAGGGTGACCAGGTCGGCCGCGTCGATGCGCTCCAGGAACCGCAGGTAGGCGACGCAGCACCGCAGGAAGACATGCTGGCCGTTGTCGACGGTCAGGTCACCGCGCCGGAAGGAGAAGGCGAGCCCGCCCAGCCGGGGCCGGGCCTCGAGCAGGGTGACGCGCAGTCCGGCGTCGGCCAGGGCCAGTGCCGCCGTCGTGCCCGCGAGCCCGCCGCCGATCACGACGGCAGTGCGCTCAGCCATGCGTCCTCCCCCGGGTGCCGCCGCGCGCGGAGCGGCGCACCGTTGCCGACAGTGACGCCTCCGGCATGACCGCGGTTGCCTCACGGCGGCGGAAAACGGCGCTTTTCCGTGACGCTGCCGCTCCCGTGCCGGTTGCGGTGCTTTTGCCGGTGCGGAGGAAGAGGCCCACGGCCGATGGGGCGGGTGTCACACGCGCCCCCTGGCGGCACGTCGGGCGTCGAGACCGGCGAGGCCGCGCGCCGCGACATACGCCTTCTGATGACCGGGCAGCGAGACCCGGCCGCGCAGGACGGCCTCGGGATCGGCGGCGATGCGCTCCAGAAGGCGGCGGTAGATGCCGGCCATGGCGGAGACGCAGGCACCGCTGCGGCGGTCCAGCATGGGCAGCAGCTGGTACCCCTCGGCGAACAGCGCGCGGGCCCGCTTCACCTCGAACTCGACCAGGCCCGCGAAGTCGGACCCCGGCGGCGGGGTGTCGGTGAGGAACCCGTCGGAACAGCCGAATTTCGCGAGGTCGTCGGCGGGCAGGTAGACGCGTCCGTTGGAGGCGTCCTCACGCAGGTCCCGCAGGATGTTGGTGAGTTGCAGGGCGAGCCCAAGGGTGTCCGCGTACTCCGCGGCGCGCTCCCGGCCGGGCGCGCCGGGCAGGGTGCCGAAGACACCGAGCGAGAGCCGGCCGATGGCCCCGGCGACGCACCGGCAGTAGGACGCGAGATCCTCCCAGGTCTCGTAGGTGTCACCGCGCAGGTCCATCTGCACGCCGTCGATCAGCTCCTCGAGCCCGCCGAGGGGGATCGGGAAGCGGCGGGCGGCGTCGGCGAGCGCGACGGCCACCGGGTCGGTGTCGTCGTCGGTGACGACGCCCTCCCGGATCCGGGTGAGCAGGGCCCGGGTCCCGTCCAGCCGCCGCTGCTTCTCGGGGAGTTCGAGGTCGCCGTCGCCGATGTCGTCCACCCGCCGGGAGAAGGCGTACAGGGCGGACATGGCCTGCCGCTTGGGGGTGGGCAGCAGCCGGATGCCGTAGGCGAAGTTCCGGGCCTCGTGGCCGGTGACGACCTCGCAGTAGCGGTAGGCCGCGAGCACCGGTCCGGACATGCGATCGGAGCCGTTCACAGTCCGGCTCACCCCTCTCTTCGCAATGTCGACCCCACCTCGCGCAGCAGGCTGAACTTGCCCGCCTTCGGCGGACCCGGCAGCACGTCGTACCCCGCGTCCGCGATCGCCCGCAAGGCGGCGCGGCCTCCTCCGGCGAACCCGGCGAGCAACAGCCTGAGCCTGCCGTGGACGCTACCCACCAAGGGGGTGCCTTCATTCAGGAGGTCTCGGGCGCGTTCCGCTTCGTACGCAACGAGTGCGCGCACCTGTGCGCCCGCGGTCGCGGCGGTGAGATCGGTTTCGGTGACGCCGAAGCGCTTCATGTCCTCGGCGGGCAGGTAGATACGGTCGCGGCCGAGGTCCTCGGTCACGTCCTGGAGGTGCTCGATGATCTGCAGCGCGGTGCAGATCGCGTCCGAACGGCGGATCCGCTCGGGCGTGGCGGTGCCGGTGATGCCGAGCACGAGCCGGCCGACCGGGTTGGCCGACAGCTCGCAGTAGGCGAGGAGGTCCTCGTAGGTGGCGTAGCGGCGGACCACCTGGTCCTGGCGGTTGGCCTCGACCAGGCCCTGGAAGGGCGCGGGCGTCAGGCCGTGCCGCCGGACGGTGGGCAGCAGCGCGCGCAGCAGAGGGTGGCGGACGTCGTCGGGGCCCGCGTCGAAGACCCGGCGCAGGTCGGCCTCGAAGGCGTCGAGCATGGCGAGGCGGTCCCCCGCCGCCTCCGCGGGCAGTCCCAGGCGTACGGCGTCCGTGCGGCCGCCGTCGGCCAGGTCACCGTCGCCGATGTCGTCGACGAGCCGGGCGAAGCCGTAGACGGCCATCAGGTCGGCGCGCCAGGAGCGGGGTACGAAGAAGGGTGCGACGGGGAAGTTCTCGCGGGCCGCCTTGTCGAGGACGGCACGTGAATGGGGGTCCGGCGCCGTGACAGCCCGCGCCTCGGGCTTGAGACCGGTCACCGTGGACGTCCCGGTGTGCGGGCGGTGGGTGCTTTCTCCCCAGGGGTCCACAGAGCCATTGCCGTCACATCCCCCGTTCTACACCGATAGCCCATTACACCCAATTTCGGACACGCCGCTCCTATAATTCCTGCTCCCGGCCGTCCCGGCACTCGAACCGACTCTCCGGACGTATCGCCCGAGATCCGGCGATTGAGTACCGCTACAGCTTACGGCGCGGATCCGCTCCGGCGTGCGCCGGGGGGCGGACCGATGTCGATCCGAAAGCAGGAACGCACAAACCGCGGGTTCCCGTCCCCGGTGTCTCGCAAAATCCCGGGAAAATCATCAGCCCCATTCGCCCCGCAGTCCGCACGGCCCGGACACGCCGGGCGCGCGCCCACTCACTTGGCGTATCCGTGCGGAGGCACGGACGGCGTGCGGGAGGAGGGGCGGCGCGGCAGACGGACGGCCGTCGTCGCGGCCGGGGACGAGCGCGGCCGAACACGGCGTGGAAGAGGGAGAGTTCGGCGCACCGCCCAGCCGGGCGAGCACCGGGGCGCCTGCGGGCACGTCCCGGCCCGCAGGCGTGCGCCGGCCCGCGCCCCCGGTCAGGGAGCGCGGGCCGGCCTGCGGGTTCACTTCGCGGTGAACTCCTCGTACGCCTTGAGCACCTCGTCCGTCGGACCGTCCATGCGCAGCTCGCCCTTCTCCAGCCACAGGACGCGGTCGCAGGTGTCGCGGATCGACTTGTTGTTGTGGCTGACCAGGAAGACCGTGCCGGCCTCCTTGCGCAGCTCGCGGATCCGCGCCTCGGAGCGCTTGCGGAACCGGTTGTCACCGGTCGCCAGCGCCTCGTCGATCATCAGGACGTCGTGGCTCTTGGCCGCGGCGATCGAGAAGCGCAGGCGGGCCGCCATGCCGGAGGAGTAGGTCCGCATCGGGAGCGAGATGAAGTCGCCCTTCTCGTTGATGCCGGAGAAGTCGACGATCGAGTCGTAGCGCTGCCTGACCTCTTCCTGCGACATGCCCATCGCGAGACCGCCGAGCATGACGTTGCGCTCGCCGGTCAGGTCGTTCATCAGCGCGGCGTTCACGCCGAGCAGCGAGGGCTGCCCCTGGGTGTACACCTTGCCGCTCTCCGCGGGCAGCAGGCCCGCGACCGCCTTGAGCAGGGTGGACTTGCCCGAGCCGTTGGAGCCGATGAGCCCGATGGACTCACCCCGGTAGGCGGTGAAGCTCACACCGCGCACCGCGTGCACCATGCGGACGTTCGGGTTGCCCCTGCCGGTGACCAGGCGGGACAGGGCGCCGACGGCGCTTCCCTTGCTGGAGCCGGCGCCGTGCACCCGGTACACGATGTGCAGGTCGTCCACGATCACGGTGGGGATGCGCTCGCCGCCCGCGGCGGTGTCGATGTGCTCAGCCACGGCCGTACCTCTCCTCGGCCTTCCAGAAGTACACGAAGCCCCCGATGCCCATGATCACGGCCCAGCCCAGGGCCAGCGCCCACACGTGCGGGGGCAGCTGCTCGGAGGTGAAGCTGTCGATCAGCGCGAAGCGCATGAGGTCGATGTAGACCGCCGCGGGGTTGACGTCCAGAAGGATCTTGACCGCCGCCGGCGCGTGCGCCGCGAAGTGGCTGATGCTGTACATGACGCCGGAGGCGTACATCCAGGTCCGCAGGATGAACGGCATCAGCTGCGCGAGGTCGGTCATCTTGCTGCCCAGCCGGGCCATCACCAGGGCCAGGCCCGCGTTGAACACGCATTGCAGGACGAGCGCGGGCGCGACCAGCAGCCACGAAGGCCCGGGCACCTCACCGGTCATCAGCACGATCGCCAGCAGCACGAACATCGACATCAGCAGCTGCTGCAGCTGGACCAGGGTGAACGCGATCGGCAGGCTCGCGCGTGGGAAGTGCAGCGCGCGGATCAGCCCGAGGTTGCCCGAGACGGCACGCACCCCCGCCAGCACCGAGGACTGGGTGAAGGTGAAGATGAAGACACCGGTGACCAGGAAGGCGATGAAGTTGTCCACGCCGCGGTCGGTGCCCAGCAGCAGGCCGAAGATGAAGTAGTACACGGCCGCGTTGAGCAGCGGGGTCAGCACCTGCCACAACTGGCCCAGCCGGGCCTGGGTGTACTGCGCCGACACGCGGGCCCGGGCGAACGCCGAGATGAAGTGGCGGCGGCCCCACAGCTGCCGTACGTACTCGGCAAGACCCGGGCGCGCGCCGCTGACGGACAGACCGTACCGGGCCGCCAGCTGGGACGGCGTGCCCGCCGGGGGCACCGGGCCCACGGCGACCGCACCGTCGTGCGTTGTCTCGCTCACAGTTGACACTTTCGTCCTCTTGGCGCGCCGCGGGCCGGGCCCGTCGCGCGGGGTCACTCTCGTCCGAGCTTGTCAGATGATGGGGGGCCGGCCCAGTCGGGCGAGACGCCACACGGTCCGCCACCGCATGGGCTGGCGCGGGCCGCTCGGCGTCGTCCAGCCCTCCTTGAAACCGCTGAACCAGGCTCTCAGCGCGGGGCCCGAGGGCCTGCGCAGCAGGGTCAGCAGCATCCACACGCCGAGGTAGACGGGGACCAGCGCCCACGGGAGGTTGCGGCGGGCCAGCCACACGCGGTTGCGGGCCACCATACGGTGGTAGACCGCGTGCCGGGACGGGGCGGTCAGCGGGTGGAACAGCACCATGTCGGCGCGGTAGTCGATCATCCAGCCCGCGTCGAGGGCCCGCCAGGCGAGGTCGGTCTCCTCATGGGCGTAGAAGAACTCGTCGGGCAGACCGCCCACCTCCCGGAAGACCTGCGTGCGCACCGCGTTGGCACCGCCGAGGAAGGTGGTGACGCGCGAGGAGCGCAGGGGGTCGGAGGCCCGCAGCCGGGGGACGTGGCGGCGCTGGGTGGTCCCGGACTCCGGGTCGGCGATCCGGAAGCTGACGATGCCGAGCCGGGGGTCCGCGGCGAAGGCCTCGCGGACCAGCTCCCCGGTGTCCTCGTTCGGCAGCAGCCCGTCGTCGTCCAGGAAGAGCAGGACGTCCACCTCGCTGCCACCGGGGCCGAAGGCCTCGATGCCGACGTTGCGGCCGCCGGGGATGCCCAGGTTCTCGGGCAGTTCGACGGACCGCACCCCGGCGGGCAGTTCGGGCAGCGGCGAACCGTTGCCGACCACGGCGATCTCGATCGCCGGGCCGCGCTGCTTGGCGACCGAGTCCAGCAGGTCGCGCAGCTCCTCGGGGCGGTTGCCCATGGTGATGATCACCGCGCCGAGGCGGATCGTCCCGGCCGACGTCCCCACGGCGCTCACCTCAGCCTGCTCGACGCGAGGATCGACACCAGGTGCAGCAGCGTCTGCAGCACGGCGATCGCGGCCAGGAGGCAGACGGCGATACGGGTGAACAGCAGGTCGCCGTGGAAGGAGTCCGCGACGCCGGCGGCGAGGATCAGCAGTGATGCCTCCACGCCGCCCACCAGCCGGTGGAACTTCAGCGCGGCGGCGGCCTTGCGGGCCAGCGCCAGCCCGGAGGAGCGGGGCACGGAGGCCTCGTCCTGGACGGCGGGCAGGCCGCTGCGCGAGCGGGCCACGTCGACCAGATCCGTCTCCGCCTTGATCAGGATGGCGCCGAGCGCGGCCAGCGTCCCGAGGAAGGCCCAGCCCCACTGGGTGCCGGTGCCGTCGCGGTGGAAGAGGTCGGCCGCCCGCAGCCCGAAGCCGACCAGCAGCGCCGCCTCGGACAGGTAGTGCCCCACCCGGTCGAGGTAGACGCCGGTGATCGAGGTCTGCTTGCGCCAGCGGGCCACCTCGCCGTCCACGCAGTCCAGCAGCAGGTACAGCTGGATGAGCAGCGCGCCGGCCACGGCGCCGGCCAGGCCGGGCACGAGCAGCGCCGCGCCGGCCGCCACACCGGCGACGATCATGAGGTACGTGAGTTGATTGGGCGTCACGCGGCTGTTGACGAGATGCCTCGTCCAGCGCAGTGAGATCTCCCGCATGTAGATGCGGCCGGCCCAGTGCTCACCGCTGCGCCGGTCCTTCAGCCCCGCGGGGTGAACGACCGGCCGCAGCTCAGCTACCGATGGTTTTGGCATAGTCGGCGTACGCGTCCCTGATCTGTTCGGTGGACAGCTCCAAGTGCTCCAGGATCGTGTAGCGCCCGGGGCGGGTCTGCGGAGCGTATTCAACGGCTTTGACGAACTCGGCCTCGGTGAAGCCGATATCGCCCGGAGTGGTGGGCAAACCGTGGCGGTGCAGCACCTCGGCGAAAAGACCGGCCTCCTCCTTGGCACCGCGCAGGAACATCGCGAAGGCGGCACCGATGCCGACCTGCTCACCGTGGGCCGCGGCCCGCTTGGGGTACAGCAGGTCGATCGCGTGGCTGATCTCATGGCACGCCCCGGAGGCGGGGCGGCTGTCGCCGCTGATCGACATCGCGATGCCGGTGAGCACCAGCGCCTCGGCCAGCACGGTCAGGAACTCGTCCTCGCCCGTGCCGCCGGGGTGCCGGAGCACCGACTCGCCGGCGGTACGCGCCATGGCGGCGGCCAGCCCGTCGATCGGCTCGCCGGTCTCGCGGTGCGACAGCTCCCAGTCCGCGATGCAGGAGATGTTCGAGATCGCGTCCCCGATCCCGGAACGCACGAACCGCACGGGGGCCTCGCGGATCACGTCGAGGTCGATGACCATCGCGATGGGGCTCGGCACGCCGTAGGAGCCGCGACCGTTGTCGTTGTCCAGGGTGGACACCGGCGAGCACAGCCCGTCGTGCGCCAGGTTCGTCGCCACCGCCACCAGTGGCAGGCCGACCCGCGCCGCGGCGTACTTGGCGGCGTCGATGATCTTCCCGCCGCCGAGCCCGACCACCGCGTCGTAGCGGCTGCCGCGCATGGCGTCGGCGAGCTTGACCGCTCCGTCGATGGTGCCCCCGGCCACCTCGTACCAGTCGGCGCCGGGCAGCGCGGGGGCCAGCCGCTCACGCAGCAGCGCGCCCGAGCCGCCGCTGACCGCGAAGGCCAGCCTGCCGGAACTGGAGATGCGCTGGTCGGCGAGGACGGCTGCCAGGTCGTCCAGGGCCCCGGCACGGATGTCGACGACGACCGGCGAGGGGATGAGCCTCGTCAGTACCGGCACGCGATCTCCCGGGCACGGTTCAGGTCGTCGTGGTTGTCGATCTCGACCCAGGACACGTCACCGATGGGAGCGACGTCGACCTGGAAGCCGCGGTTGACCAGCTCCTGGTAGCCGTCCTCGTAGTACAGCTGCGGGTCGCGCTCGAAAGTGGCCTTCAGGGCGTCGGCCAGGTCTGCGGCGGCCTCGCTCTCGATGAGTGTGACGCCGATGTACTCGCCGGTCGCGGACGCCGGGTCCATCAGCTTGGTGATCCGCTGGACGCCCTTGCCGTCAGCGGTGATGACCTTCATCTCCTCGTCGGCGAGCTGCTTGACCGTGTCGAGGGCGAGGATGATCCGCTGCCCGTCGCCGCGGGCGGCGAGCAGGGTCTTCTCGACGGAGACCGGGTGCACGGTGTCGCCGTTGGCGAGGATGACGCCTTCCTTGATGACGTCACGGGCGCACCACAGGGAGTAGGCGTTGTTCCACTCCTCGGCCTTGTCGTTCTCGACGAGGTGGAGCTTCAGACCGTACTTGGCCTCCAGGGCGGCCTGCCGCTCGTGGACGGCCTCCTTGCGGTAGCCCACGACGATGGCGGCCTCGGTCAGGCCGACCTCGGCGAAGTTGCCCAGGGTGAGGTCCAGGACGGTCGTGGTGCCCGCGCCCGCCGGGTCCACCGGCACCAGGGCCTTCGGCAGGGTGTCGGTGTAGGGGCGCAGTCGCCGTCCGGCGCCGGCCGCCAGCACGAGGCCGATCATGCAGGTCCTCCAGTTTCGTCGTGTACAGCGGGTGCCTGCGAGGACACCCAGAAGCCGATGCTCTCGGTCAGGACCACCACCGCCAGCACGACGGCCAGGACGGTCAGCCCCACGGTGAGACCCGTGGTGCCCGCCAGGGCCGCAGCCCCCGCGGAGACCAGCAGTACCCGGCCCTCGTGGCCGCCGGTCGCGCGCACCAGGGCCCGCGGGGGCGCCCCGGTCCCGCCGCGGATGCGGTACACCGTGTCGTAGTGATGGTAGGCGACCGCGGCCACCAGTCCGAAAGCCGCGGGCAACGCTCCGTTGACGTCGGAGACAGCGGCCAGCGCCAGGACGGTTCCGTACTCGGCCGCGCGGAACACCGGCGGCACGAGCCAGTCGAGGGCTCCCTTGAGCGGCCTGGCGACGGCCAGGGCCGAGGTCACGGCGTAGCAGCAGGCGGCGGCGAACGGCCACCAGCTGCCCACCGGGGCGAGGATCGACGTGGTTGTCATCACCGCCGCGCCCAGCACCGCGGCGGCGGGAACCCCGCGGCCCCGGAACAGGCGGGTGAGTCCCTCGCCGAGCGGGCCGGTGTCGGACAGATCCGCCAGGGCCCGGGCGGCGGTGTCGCCGCCGGCCATCCGGCCCCGCACCGAACGCAGCACCCGGCCCGCCGTGGTGTAGCAGGCGGCGAGCGCGGAGGCGGCGATGAGCACGGTGAAGGTGATGCGCGGCGTGGTCGCCGCGGTGAGCACCGCGATCAGCGCCCAGCGTTCGCCGATCGGAAGCACGATCATGCGGCGCAGCCACACCGTCCAGCCGACGTGGTCGAGCCGCTGGGACAGCGCGCCGGCGCCGGTGCCGGTGCCGGCGTCCCGGGCGGTCTCGGCGAAGGCGAAGTCCACGACGTGGCGGCAGGTCTGCAGCACCATCGCCCCGAGCGCCAGCGCCCAGACGTCGTCGCCGCCGCGGGCGGCGCCGAGCGCGAGACCGGCGTAGTAGGCGTACTCCTTGGCGCGGTCGAAGGTGGCGTCCAACCAGGCGCCGAGCGTGGAGTACCGCAGCGAGTAGCGGGCCAGCTGGCCGTCGGTGCAGTCCAGGACGAAGGACGCGAGCAGCAACACGCCCGCGGCCACGAATCCCGGCCGGGTCCCGGTGGCCGCGCACGCGGCCGCGACCAGGGCCACCAGCAGCGAGGCGGTGGTGACCTGGTTGGGCGTGAGCCCGCGGCGGGCGCACCAGCGCGCGATGTAGCGGGAGTAGGGGCTGATGAAGAACGTGGTGAAGAAGCCGTCGCGGGACTTCACGGCGCTGCGCAGCCGCACCGCCTCGTCGTCGACGGCGGCGACGGCCGCCTCGGCGTCCGCGCGCCCGGTGACGTCGGCCGGCACGGTCGCGACCAGGACGCCGAGCTCGGGACGGTGCACGGGCACGCCGTCCTTCTCCATGCGCCCGGCGAGCCGGTCGGCGAGGGTCTCCCCCTCGCCTTCCACACCGGTCTCCGCGACGGCCCGCACCAGGGCGGCGCGGGCGTCGGGGCGCACCGAGACGGCGCCCGGCACAGTTGAGGCGTCGAAGCGGGGGTCGGTCAGCCCGAGCCGCAGTGCGTGCCGGTGCCCGACGAAGCGCGGGTCGACCACGGCGACGCGCTCGCCCGGCGGGACGGCCCGAAGACAGGTGGCGAGCGAGGCGGCGTCCTTCGCGGTGACGACCTCGAAGCCGAGGTTCCGCAGGTCGCCCTCGATCGGCGACATCGCGACCGGCGGACCGGTGAGGATGGCGGTCGACAGAAGGACTCATCTCCCTGAACATGCGTGCGTGCTCGGCGCCTTCCGGGGACGCCGTCGCCGCGGGGTGCGACGCACCGCGCGGGGGCCGTGTCGGCAGAGGCTATCGGATTCCCGGAAGGCTCCGTTCACCGGCCGTTCCCCCTGCAGCGGGCCGCTGGGCGTGATCATCATGGTCGATCGGGCAAGCATCGACAACCGTCCGGTACGCCCCGTACCAGGCGGCTCACGGAGGGTGCCGGAGCCCTGTGACGGGAGGGGCGCTGGGTGGCATGCGAACCGGCTGAGGAAGGTGGTGGGCCGGGACGTCACGGGGCGGCCGCCGGGTGCCGCGGCTGCTCCGCCTCGGCGTCGCCTCGGGACGGTCGTCCGCCGCCGGCGTGCGGCACCCTCCCGGGAACCGGCGCCGCGGTGACCTCGCGGGGAGCAGGTCGGTGCTCCCTGGCTCCCGAGCGGAGCCACTAGGGTGGCGCCATGGCATGGTTGATCACCGGCGGGGCAGGCTTCATCGGATCTCACGTGGTGCGGGCGATGGGCCGCGCGGGCGAGCGTGTGGTCGTGCTCGACGACGGCTCGGCCGGTGTGCCGGCCAGGGTGCCCGCGGACGTCCCCGTGGTGACCGGCTCCGTCATGGACCGCGCCGTGCTGGACCGCGCGATCGCGGAGCACGGCGTCACGGGCGTGGTGCACCTGGCCGCCAGGAAGCAGGTCGGGGAGTCGGTGGAGCAGCCGCTGCGCTACTACCGGGAGAACCTCGGCGGCCTCGGCACGCTGCTGGAGGCCGTGGCGGACGCGGGGATCGGCCGCTTCGTCTTCTCCTCCTCCGCCGCCGTGTACGGCCTGCCCGACGTACCGCTGGTGACCGAGTCCACGCCCTGCCTGCCGCTGAGCCCGTACGGCGAGACCAAGCTGGCCGGCGAGTGGCTGGTCCGCGCGGCCGGGCGGGCGCACGGGATCTCCACCGCCTGCCTGCGCTACTTCAACGTCGCGGGGGCTGCCGAGCCCCGGCTCGCCGACACCGGGGTGTTCAACATCGTCCCGATGGTCTTCGACAAGCTGACCCGCGGCGAGGCCCCGCAGATCTTCGGGGACGACTACCCCACCCCCGACGGCACGTGCGTGCGCGACTACATCCACGTCGAGGACCTCGCCGACGCCCACCTCGCGGCGGCCCGCTGGGTCGGCGAGCGGGACGGCGGGGCCGACCTGACGGTGAACATCGGACGCGGCGAGGGCGTCTCCGTCCGGGAGCTGATCGACGTCATCCTGGAGGTCACGGGCCGCAAGGACGTCGAGCCGCTGGTCCTGCCGCGGCGCGCGGGCGACCCGGCGAGCGTGGTCGCCTCGTCCGAGCTGATCCGCCGGGAGCTGGGCTGGACGGCGACCCGCGGCGTCCGCGAGATGGTGGAGTCCGCGTGGGAGGGCTGGTGCCTGAACCACCCGCAGGCGCGGGGCGCCTGACCACCGGCGTTTCCCCACGGCCGGCGCGGGCCCCATCGCCGCAGGTCACCGGGTCACGACAGCGGTCGCCGTCGGCGAGTTGCCCACGGAAGGTGACCGTTGTTCACTGGGCTCGCCGCTCTCCGCGCGCGGGCACGCCGTCGCGCGGAGGGCGACGGACGGGAGTGTCGGGCGATGGGCGCAGGGCACGCGCACGGACACGGACACGGCCACTCGCACGGTCCGGGGTCCGTACCGGCGGGCACGGCGGCCGCCGCGTACCGCGGACGGCTGCGCATGGCGCTCGGCATCACGCTGCTGATCCTGGTCGCGGAGGTCACGGGCAGCGCGCTCACCGGATCGCTCGCCCTGCTCGCGGACGCCGGGCACATGGCGACCGACGCGGCGGGCCTGGGGATGGCGCTGGTGGCCATCCACTTCGCCAACCGCCCGCCGAGCGAGCGCCGCACTTTCGGGCTGGCACGCGCCGAGATCCTGTCGGCGGTGGCCAACGCGGTGCTGCTGTTCGGCGTGGGCGCCTTCATCTTCTACGAGGCGGTCCGCCGGCTGATCACGCCCACCGAGGTCGACGGCGGGCTCACCGTCGTCTTCGGCGCGATCGGCCTCGTGGCGAACTCGGTGTCCCTGCTGCTGCTGATGCGCGGGCAGCGCGAGAGCCTCAACGTCCGGGGCGCCTTCCTGGAGGTGATGGCGGACGCGCTGGGCTCGCTGGCCGTGGTCGTGGCGGCGCTGGTGATCCTGGCGACCGGCTGGCGGCAGGCGGACCCGGTCGCCTCGCTCCTGATCGGCCTGATGATCGTCCCGCGGACGTGGAAGCTGCTGCGCGAGGCGATCGACGTCCTGCTGGAGGCCGCGCCCAAGGACGTGGACATGGCCGACGTACGCGCGCACATCCTGGCGCTGCCCGGGGTGGCCGGGCTGCACGACCTCCACGTGTGGACGATCACCTCGGGAATGCCGGTGCTCTCCGCGCACGTCGTGGTGAGCCGGGACGTCCTCGACGCGGTCGGCCACGAGAAGATGCTGCACGACCTGCAGGGCTGTCTCGGCACCCACTTCGACGTGGAGCACTGCACCTTCCAGCTGGAGCCGGTGGGACACGCGGAGCACGAGGCGCGTCTGTGTCACTGACGGCACGCCGCGCCGTGCGACGCAGTGTCACGGGACGGGAACGCCCTGCAACCACGTCGCGCGTCCCCGCGTGAGGCAGACTGAGGTCTTGTCGTCGAAGCAAAGGATGGCCATGCCCACGAGCCCCGCCGCCGGCCGGCCCCGCACACCCGCCGCGGACCCCTCTTCAAACGGTGCCCCGGCGCCGATCCTCCTCGAGCTGGTCGACGAGACCGGTGTGACGATCGGTACCGCGGAGAAGCTGTCGGCCCACCTGCCGCCGGGGCGGCTCCATCGGGCGTTCTCGGTCTTCCTCTTCGACGGCGAGGGCAGGCTGCTGCTGCAGCGCCGCGCGGCGGGCAAGTACCACTCCCCGGGTGTGTGGTCGAACACCTGCTGCGGCCACCCCTACCCGGGCGAAGCGCCCTTCGTCGCCGCCGCGCGCCGCACCGCCGAGGAGCTCGGCGTGGCACCCGCGCTGATGCGGGAGGCCGGCACGGTCCGCTACAACCACCCGGACCCGGCGTCGGGGCTGGTCGAGCAGGAGTACAACCACCTCTTCGTCGGCCTGGTGACCGCGCCGCTGGACCCGGATCCGGAGGAGATCGGCGAGACCGCTTTCGTGTCGCCCACCGAGCTCGCCGCGCTCCGTGCCTCCGGGCCGTTCTCCGCCTGGTTCCCGACCGTGCTCGGGGCCGCGCTGCCCGCCGTGCGCGAGCTGACCGGCGACGCGGGCTGGTAACGCGGCCGCCGCGCGCCCGGCGGGGTCAGTGGGATCAGTTGGGGTCAGTGGGGTCAGTGGGGTCAGCGCACCAGGCCGGGCGGCAGCGGCAGCGCGGCCCAGATGACCTTGCCGCCGGTCGTGGTCTGCTGGACGTCGCACATCCCGCCGGCCTCGGCGGTGACCGTCTTGACCAGCAGGAGACCGCGCCCGCCGGTGTCGGCGTCGTCGACCTGGAGGGCCTTGGGCCGGTACGGATGGTTGTCCTCGACGGCCACCCGGACCCAGTCCACGCCGACGGCGAACTCCACGGCGATCTCCGGCGACAGCAGCGCGGCGTGCCGCACCGCGTTGGTGACCAGCTCGGAGACGATCAGCAGCAGGCCGTGCAGCAGTTCCTCGCTGACCGGCACGCCCTGGCGGACGACCAGCTCCCGCACGGCGTGCCGGGCCTGCGGCACCGAGGAGTCCAGCGCGGGGGCGGTGAAACGCCACACGCCCTCGTACGGGCGCGGGACATCCGGCGCCATCGGGGGCACCGGGTCGGGGGGCGGGACGCTCCCGCGTACGTCCATGGCGGTCTTCACCCTCGCATTCGCGCGATGCACCCGCGGCCCCGCTGGGCCGCCCACGGCGGCGGCGAGATCCGCCTCACGGATCGAGTGTCGGCAGCCGACGGCCCCGCCCCGAGCCGCTGACCGCAAATCCGCACCTTTCGATCGCTGCCGACTCAAGGCGATCGGACGTGCCAGGCCCGTGAGCCCTACTGATCTGGCGGTGCCGGTTCACTGACGCGTCAGCGGGGCGTCCCGGGCATCGGCGACCATTCCGACGATCCGGCGGCCGCCGAGGCCGGCGCCGAGCAGTCCCAGTCCGTCGAAGAGCAGCGCCAGCGAGAAGAAGGCGCCGATGACGTAGAGGCTGCTCTCCGGCCAGTTCCCGAGGACCAGGATCGCCAGCAGGATGCCGATCGCGCCCTGGATGAGCGTCCACACCATGTGCGGTCCGCGCACCACCATGCCGCCGAAGAGACGGAAGATCCCGCCGGTCAGGAAGAGCAGCGCCGCGAACATGGTGAGTGCGGCCGCCGTCTGCTCGGGGTTGCGGATCACCACCACCCCGGCGGCGATGTAGAGGGCCGCGACGACCAGGGCGAGCCAGAAGAAGCTCGTGTCGCGGTTCTGCACCGCCTGGACCAGGCCGACGACGCCGCCGGCCAGCAGCAGCCAGCCGAAGAGCAGCATCGAGGTGATGGTGGCGAAGCCCACGTAGAACAACCCGACCAGGCCGCCCACGACGAGGACCGCCCCGAGGGCGGCGACCCAGCCGAGGCTGCGCTTGATCCCGGCCTCCGGGGGCTTCGGGTGCCTCTTGCGTCCCTTGAACGGGGCCATGGCCGCCGCCTCCTTGCGCTCGTCGGGAGCCACTCGGGAGCTACTGCCCATATACCCGATTTGCCGCGGCACGGACCGGGATAGGATCCCGGTCCGGCGGCCTTCGCGATCTCCGGCAGCCGGGACGACGACGAGATGAGGGATGCGGACATGTCCGAGCCGTCCGGGCCCGGCCTCGTGGTGGACACGGTGGGCGCCACCGCAACCGTGACGATCAGCAATCCGGCCAAGCGCAACGCGATGACCGTGGCGATGTGGCGGGAGCTGCCCGGCCTGCTCGGCGGCCTCGCCGCGGACCCCGCCGTCCGCGTCCTGGTGCTCACCGGTGCCGGCGGTACCTTCTGCGCCGGCGCCGACATCTGCGACCTGCGCGATCCGGCGAGCGGTTCCGGTGCGGCGCAGGGCGCGGCCGTGGAGGCGGAGGAGGCGCTCGCGGCGTTCCCCAAACCGACGCTCGCCGCGATCCGCGGCTTCTGCGTGGGCGGCGGCTGCCAGCTCGCGGCCGCCTGCGACCTGCGGTTCGCCGCGGAGGGCGCCCGCTTCGGGGTCACCCCGGCGCGGCTGGGCATCGTCTACCCGGCGTCCTCCACCCGGCGGCTGATGGGGCTGGTCGGCCCGTCGGCGGCGAAGCACCTGCTGTTCTCCGCGGAGCTGATCGGCCACGAACGGGCGCTGCGGACCGGGCTGGTGGACGAGGTGCTGGCGGAGGACGAACTGGACAAGCGGGTCGAGGAGTTCGCCGGGGTGCTGGCCTCGCGGTCGCTGCTGACGCAGGCGGCGGCCAAGGAGTTCGCCGCGCCCGAACTCGACCCGGCGCGGGTCGGGCACTGGGCCCGCCAGGCGGACGGCAGCGACGAGACGGCGGAGGGTGTGACCGCGTTCCTGGAGCGCCGCGAGCCCCGCTTCACCTGGACGGTGGGGCGGTAGCGAGCGCCGCCAGGGCATCGTCCACGACTACAGCCTGGTGCCGCGCCCGGTGCCGGACGGGATCGGCGCCCGGCGGTTCGCGGCGCAGCCGACGGTGCTCGTGCTGCCGGCCGGGCATCCCGGCGACCCTGGGCCGGGCGATCCGGTGCCGCTGTCCGCGCTGAGCCGCCTGTCCGGGGCCGGGTGGATCACCGACTCGCGCGGCAGCGACGACGACGAACTGGTCCCGCGGGTGTGCGCGATGGCCGGCTTCACCCCGCGGATCGTCCCGGGCGACAGCCTGCACCTGGTGAACCTGCTCACGGGGCGGGCCTGGGGGTGGCGCTGCTCGCCGCGTCGGGGGTGGAGCGGCAGCGCGACGACGTGGTGCCCCGCCCGCTGGACCCGCCGATGGGCACGCGGCGGCACTTCCTGGCGGCGGGCGCCGGTCAGCGGCCGTGGCCGCCCATCGCGACGGTCGCCCGGCTGCTCATGGGTGAGCGCGCGGGCGACCGGGGTGGACAGGGGGTCAGCGGACGATTCTGACGGATTCCCCGCCGGCTCCGCGGACGCCGGCCGGGTCCTTCCGGGAGGTGCCGTACGCGCACGGCATCGCCGGATGCCGGCCCAGCAGCACGACGCCCACGGCGATCGCGGCGAGCCCCGCCGCCTCCCAGGCCAGTGCGCCGGGCGTGAGGCGTACCCGGTCGCCGAGGAAGCCGACGCCGCAGGCGATTCCGGCCAGCGGCTGGGCGGCGGTCAGCGCGGGCAGCGACATGCGCAGCGGGGCCGTCTCGAAGGCGCTCTGCACGAGCATCAGCCCGGTCAGACCCATCACGACGACGGCGTACGGCTGCCAGTGCACGAAGAGCGCGCCGACGCCCTCGTCCTCGGCCACCTGGCCCGAGATCCGGGTCAGGGCGTCCTGGAGGCCGTAGAGCAGGCCCGCGGCGAGCGCCAGCACCGTGGCCTCGCGCGCGGGGCGCAGCCGTCGCGCGCAGGCGACCAGGAGCAGCGCCAGGCCGACGACGACCCCGACCACCAGCCAGTGGCGCAGCGCCCCGGCGGGTGGTCCGCCGCCCGAGGGCCGGCCGGCCACGATGAAGGCCGTCACGCCGATCGCCAGCAGCGCCACGCCCGACCAGCCGTGCCGGCCGAGTCTCTGGCCGGTGAGACGGCGGGAGAGCGCCATCGCGAAGAGCAGGTTGGTCGCGGTCAGCGGCTCGACGAGGGAGACCTCGCCCTTGGTGAGCGCGAGGGCGCTGAGCAGCATGCCGCAGATCATCAGGAAGACACCGAGCAGCCACTGCGGCATGCGCATGAGGTCCAGCAGCAGCCTGAAGGACAGGAAGTCGGACAGCGGAGCGCGCTGGGCGGCCAGCTGCTGGAGTACGAAGCCCAGCCCCAGACAGCAAGCGGCCCCCACCCCGAGCAGGAATACGGCCACCTCGTCAACCTCCCGGTCTCGCCGGCTGGCCCGACCTTAGCCCCTCACCCGTCTTGATCGCGACGATTGCCCGCCCGTGAATCCCGGGCTCCGCCCACCACTGTCGCGACGGCGTGCCCTGTGGTACGTGTCCCCCGCGCGGGCACCGGCAGGCCGGCGACGATGCTGCGGATGAAGTGCAGCTCGGCGACGATGCCGGCGAGCGTCTCGCACTCGGGGCCGCGGGGAGATCCGGGGGCCGCGGCGGGGGCCCGGCCGTCCAGGGTGTCGGCGAGCGCCGTGAGCGCGGCGACCACCTGCGCTCCCTCACGGGCCGAGGGACGCGGGGCGCCTTGCTCCATTCGGACGACGCAGGCGGTGGCCGCGTCCACGATCCGCTCGGAGGCGGCGACCACCCGGAACCAGTCGCCGTTGCCGCCGTGCCGGGAGGGCAGCTCGGCGGCGAAGGTCTCGGCGGCCGCGCGGGCCTCGCCCAGGGCGCTGTAGGCCGCCCGGCGCAGCACCCCGCGCTCCTCGGGCCGCTCGGCCGCGGGGCCGGTCAGGACATGGTCGAGGTGCTGCCGGGTACGCCGCTGTGCAAGCTCCTGCCACCAGGCACGCTGTCCACCGGCCCTCCGGGGCCGCTTGCGGCGGGCGGGCGGTTCCGCGGCGCCGTCGCCGGTGCCGCGGACATCGGTCCGGCCGTCCTCCCCAGTGCGCGAACGGGAGGTCGTACAGCCCGGTCGGGGTGGTCGAGGTGTCCTGCACACGGGTCCGGCCCTCGACGAGGCCTCCCCCGCCGAAGCGGGCGGCCGCGGAGCCCGCGGCGACCCAGCGGCCGTCGCGCCGGTCCCATCAGGTCAGCGTCCCGATGGTGGCCTCCGGGGAGGCGGCTTCGGCGATGATCAGCTGGGTGCCGCCGCCGGTGTCCGCCATGCGGTCCGGCAGCGCGTGCGGCGGCGGCCAGGGGCCCGCGACCGCCGTGCCGGCCACGACGGCCGGCATGGCGAGGCGGGTCAGTGCGGCGCGCAGGCTCAAGCGGGGAGCTGGGCCTCGATGGCGGCGACGATCTCGTCGGCCTCCGGCTCGGTGCGGGGACGGAACCGGCCGACGACCTGGCCGTCCGCGCCGACGAGGAACTTCTCGAAGTTCCACTGGACGTCGCCGGCCTGGCCCTCGGCGTCGGCGGTCTCGGTCAGCGTGGCGTACAGCGGATGCCGCTGGTCACCGTTGACGTCGGACTTCTCGTAGAGCGGGAAGCTCACACCGTAGGTCGCCGAGCAGAAGGTCGCGATCTCCTCGGCCGTGCCCGGCTCCTGGCCCGCGAACTGGTTGCTGGGGAAGCCCAGCACGGTGAACCCACGGTCGGCATACCGCTTCTGCAGCCGCTCCAGGCCCTCGTACTGCGGGGTCAGACCGCACTTGGAGGCAACATTGACGATCAGCAGGGCCTTGCCCCGGTGGTCGGCGAGGGAGGCGGGCTCACCGGTGAGGGTGCGCAGCGGGATGTCGTAGATGCTCACGTTCGGATCTCCTCGTTTCGGGGCGCGGACGGACCACAGGTCGTCCATTCAACCCCGGTCACGGTGCCGGTCTTCCCACGGGAGGGCGTTCCGGGCGCGACCGCGGCGGGGCCTCAGTGCTCGGTGACGCGCCCGGAGTCGACCCGGATGCGGCGGGTGGTGCGGACGGCCTCCAGCATGCGGCGGTCGTGGGTGACCAGCAGCAGGGTGCCGTCGTAGGAGTCGAGGGCGGACTCGAGCTGCTCGATGGCGGGCAGGTCGAGGTGGTTGGTGGGCTCGTCCAGGACGAGGAGGTTCACGCCGCGGCCCTGCAGGAGGGCAAGGGCGGCCCGGGTGCGCTCGCCCGGCGAGAGCGTTGCGGCGGGGCGCAGGACGTGCGCGGCCTTGAGGCCGAACTTGGCCAGCAGGGTGCGGACGTCCGCGGGTGCCGTGTCGGGGACCTCCGCGCCGAAGGCGTCCAGCAGCGACTCGCCGCCCAGGAACAGCTTGCGGGCCTGGTCGACCTCGCCGACGACGACGCCGGGACCGAGGTGGGACGCGCCCGCGTCGAGGGGGACACGGCCGAGGAGCGCGGCCAGGAGGGTCGACTTGCCGGAGCCGTTGGCGCCGGTGATGGCCACCCGGTCGGCCCAGTCGATCTGCAGGTCGACCGGCCCGAGGGTGAACTCCGGGCCGCGGCGGACCTCCGCCCCGCGCAGGGTGGCCACGACCGCGCCCGCGCGGGGCGCGGCGGCGATCTCCATGCGCAGCTCCCACTCCTTGCGGGGCTCCTCGACGACGTCGAGGCGTTCGATCATGCGCTGGGTCTGCCGGGCCTTGGCGGCCTGCTTCTCGGTGGACTCGGCGCGCAGCTTGCGGCCGATCTTGTCGTTGTCGGTCGCCTTGCGGCGGGCGTTGCGGACGCCGTGCTCCATCCAGTTGCGCTGCATGCGGGCCCGGGACTCGAGTGCGGCCTTGGTGTCGGCGAACTCCTCGTAGGCCTCGCGGGCGTGGCGGCGGGCGGTCTCTCGCTCCTCCAGGTAGGAGGCGTAGCCGCCGCCGTAGGTGTTGATCTGCTGCTGGGCGAGGTCGAGTTCGACGACGCGGTTGACGGTGCGGGCCAGGAACTCGCGGTCGTGGCTGACCAGGACGGTGCCCGCCTTGAGGCCCTTGACGAACGCCTCCAGCCGCTCCAGACCGTCCAGGTCCAGGTCGTTGGTGGGCTCGTCCAGGAGGAAGACGTCGTAACGGCTCAGCAGCAGGGACGCCAGGCCCGCGCGGGCGGCCTGCCCGCCGGAGAGGGCCGTCATGGCCAGGTCCAGGCCGACGCCCAGGCCGAGCGCCTCGCTCACCTCCTCGGCCCGCTCGTCGAGGTCGGCGCCGCCGAGGGCGAGCCAGCGCTCCAGGCCGTCGTTGTAGGCGTCGTCCGCGCCGGGCGCCCCGTCGACCAGCGCCTGGGTGGCGGCGTCGAGCGCGGCCTGGGCGGCGGCGACCCCGGTGCGCCGGGCGAGGAAGGCCCGTACGGTCTCGTCCGGGCGGCGTTCGGGCTCCTGCGGGAGGTGGCCGACGGTCGCGGTGGGCGGGCTCAGCCGCAACTGCCCCTGCTCGGGCGTGCTCAGGCCCGCGAGCATGCGCAGCAGCGTCGACTTCCCGGCACCGTTGGCCCCGACCAGACCGACGACGTCGCCGGGGGCGACGACGAGGTCGAGGCCGGAGAACAGGACGCGGTCCCCGTGGCCGGCGGCAAGATCCTTGACGACAAGAGTGGCACTCATCAGGCTGCCGATGCTATCGCCCCGCCGGATGGCGCCCGGGACGGCCGCCGGCCGCCCCCGATCCAGGGAGGGAACATCCCATGCCGAGCAAGAAGGCGCTCGTCCGCCGTCCGGGTCCGCGCCTGGCCCAGGGGCTGGTGACCCACGTCGAGCGCTCCCCCGTCGACGCCGGGCTCGCGGCACGCCAGTGGGAGGGGTACGTGGCGGCGCTGCTGGCCCACGGCTGGGAGACGGTGGAGGTGCCGGCGGCCGACGACTGCCCTGACGCGGTCTTCGTCGAGGACGCGGTGGTCGTCTTCCGCAACGTGGCGCTGCTCGCCCGCTCCGGTGCCGTGTCCCGGCGCCCGGAGGCGGCCGGGGCCGAGGAGGCGGTCACCGCGCTGGGACTGTCGGTCAACCGGGTGCGCGAACCGGGCACGTTGGACGGCGGGGATGTGCTCAAGGTGGGGGACACCGTCTACGTGGGCCGGGGCGGGCGGACCGACGCCGAGGGCGTCCGGCAGTTGCGGTCCGCGTTCGAACCGCTGGGGGCGCGGGTGGTGGCCGTGCCCGTCACCAAGGTGCTGCACCTGAAGTCCGCGGTGACGGCGCTGCCCGACGGCACGGTCATCGGGTATCCGCCGCTGGTTGACGACCCGTCGGTCTTCACCCGCTTCCTGCCGGTACCGGAGGAGGCGGGCGCGCACGTGGTGCTGCTCGGCGGCGGCCGGCTGCTGATGGCGGCGAGCGCGCCACGGAGCGCGGAACTCCTGGGCGACCTCGGATATGAACCCGTATTGGTGGACATCGGCGAGTTCGAGAAGCTCGAGGGGTGTGTGACCTGCCTGTCCGTTCGCCTGCGGGAGCTGTACGCCTGACGGCGGGTTGCCTTTTGAGTGGTACCTAACCTACGGTTTCGTAACTTACGATTCCGTAGGCACTCTCAGCGATCCCTCAGGAGCCCAGCGTGACCATTGCCCCGTCCCAGAGCACAGGATCGGAAGCATGGAGCGACACCAGGCTGCTGTACGCCTTGGAAGAGGTCGTCGAGACCGAGATCAACCGTCACCTGACGGCGGCCAAGGAATGGATGCCCCACGAGTACGTTCCGTGGAGCCAAGGCCGTGACTTCGACGGGGTGATGGGCGGCGAGGCATGGGCGCCCGAGCAGTCCAAGGTCACCGAGATCGGCCGGATATCGCTGGTGGTCAACCTGCTCACGGAGGACAACCTCCCCAGCTACCACCACGAGATCGCCACCCTCTTCGGCCGGGACGGCGCCTGGGGCACCTGGGTCCACCGCTGGACCGCGGAGGAGGGCCGGCACGCCATAGTGATGCGGGACTATCTGCTGACCACCCGTGCCGTGGACCCGGTGGAGCTGGAGCGGCTGCGTATGCGCCACATGTCGGAGGGCTTCGAGTCCGACAACGCGCACAGCATGCTGCACTCGGTGGCGTACGTGGCGTTCCAGGAGCTGGCCACCCGCATCTCGCACCGCAACACGGGCCGCGAGTCGGGCGACCCGGTGTGCGAGCGCATGCTGGCGCGCATCGCGACCGACGAGAACCTGCACATGGTCTTCTACCGCAACCTGCTGGCGGCGGCGCTGCAAATGGCGCCGGACCAGGCTATGCCGGCGATCCGTGACGTGGTCGTCGGCTTCCGGATGCCGGGGCACGGGATGCCGGGCTTCGAGCGCTCCGCGGCGCGGATCGCCATCGGCGGGATCTACAACCTCCGCATCCACCACGACGACGTGCTCCAGCCCGTACTGCGGCACCTGAAGGTGCTGGAGACCTCGGGGCTCGGCCCCGAGGGCCTGAAGGCGCAGGAGGAACTGGGCTTCTTCATGGGCGAGCTGGACAGCCAGGCCCGCAAGTTCGAGGAGCGCAGGGACGCCCTGCTGGCCCGGCGGGCCGCGCGGGCCTGACGGAGCCGCACGCGGTGGGGCGCCTCTTCGGGGGCGCCCCGCCGGGGGCGCCCCGCCGCGACGGCCGGGCGCCGCCCGGAAGCGCCCGGAGACGGCAATCAGGCGTGCGCGGGCCCCAGGGCCCAGGCCGCGGCGGAGAGCGTGGCCATCGACAACAGCGTGGAGAGCATGACCGCGTCGCGGGCGAGCGCGGTGCTCAGCTCGTACTGGCGCGCGTAGATGAAGACGTTCTGCGCGCTGGGCAGTGCGGAGAGGATCACCACCGCGAGGAGCTGGTGGGCCGGCAGATGCAGGACGAGACTGCCGACCGCGAACGCGGCCAGGGGCTGGACAAGGGTCTTGATGAGGACGGCGGCCCCGACCTCCGCCCGGATCGCGACGCCGGTGGCGGGCGGGCGGCCGTGCAGCGACATGCCCAGGGTGATCAGCGCGGTCGGCACGCCCGCGTTGCCCAGCAACTCGACCGAGTGGCCGAGGGCGACGGGAAGCCGCCAGCCGGCCGCGGAGACCGCGCACCCGAGCACCGTCCCCGGGATGACGGGGGTACGCAGCGGCAACAGCAGCATCCGGGCGGCGCCGTTGTTTCCCCGCCACCTGTGGGCACCGGCGGTGCCCGCGTCGAGGACGGCCAGGATCACCGGGGTGACCAGCAGCACCTGGAACAGCAGCACGGGGGCGACGAACGAGGCGTCGCCGAGGATCTGCACCGCCACCGGGATGCCCAGGTTGGCGGAGTTGACGTATCCGGCGGCCATGCCGCCGATCGCCTGGTCGGGCAGGCGCCGGCCGAAGATCCACCGGCTGGCGGCGAACCCGAGCAGGCAGGCCAGGGTCGTTCCCGCCGCGAAAGCGATCACGGACGTGTTCGCGAAGGCGCCCAGGGGTGTCCTGGCGACCATGGTGAACAGGGCGGCCGGCATGGCGACGTTGAAGACGAAGCCGCCGAGCACGGACTCCGCCTGCGGGCCCAGCAGCCCGGTGCGGCCGACCGCGTAACCCGCCGCACTGAGCACCCATATGGGGACGAAGCCAGACAGCAGCGGCGACAGAGCGTACATGGAACCTCGGGTTGTCCGGTGGACCGTCGGGCCGGGGCCCGGGATCGCCGGGGGCCCCGGTGCAGTCAATCAGGCGGCCTCCGGGCCGCCGCGTGGGGGCCGCACGGAAAATCATGCAAGCACGCTTGATTGTTTCCTGCCGCGGTGCCAGCCTGTGACGCGCACGGCTTCGCTGACGCTGCGTCATTCAGGGGGACCCTTGTCCGACCCCACACCCGTACTGGACGACCTTCGGGACGAGAGCGAGGGCCTGGACGCCCTGGTCGCCCCGCTGCCGGAGGGGGCCTGGGCGACACCGACGCCCGCTCCGGGCTGGACGATCGCCCACCAGATCGCACATCTGGCCTGGACCGACCGGCAGTCGGTGCTGGCGGTCACCGACCCGGAGGCCTTCGGCTCCGTGGCGGAGAAGGCCGCCGCCGCGATCGACACCTTCGTCGACGACGGCGCCGAGGAGGGCGCGGCGCTGCCGCCCGCGCAGTTGCTGGCGCGCTGGCGCTCGGGGCGGGCGGAACTGCAGGCCGCGCTGCGGGCGCAGTCGGCCGGGACGCGCTTTCCCTGGTTCGGGCCGCCGATGAGCGCCGCCTCCATGGCCTCGGCCCGGCTCATGGAGAGCTGGGCGCACGGCGAGGACGTCGCGGACGCCCTCGGCGTACGGCGTCCGCCGAGCGCGCGGCTGCGGCACGTGGCGCGGATCGCCGTACGGGCTCGTGACTACGCGTACTTCGTCCACGGGCTGACCCCGCCCGTCGAGGAGTTCCGGGTCGAACTGACCGCCCCCGACGGCACGCTGTGGGTGTACGGCCCGCAGGACGCCGCGCAGCGCGTGACGGGCCCGGCGCTCGACCTGTGCCTGCTGGCGACCCGCCGCCGGCACCGTGCCGACCTGGCCGTGCGCGCCGAGGGCGCGGACGCCGACCGCTGGCTGGACATCGCCCAGGCGTTCGCGGGACCGCCGGGGCGGGGCCGCGCGCCGCGTGAGGGAGGAACGGCGTGAGCACCGAGAACCGTACGGCCATGCTGGAACGCCTCGCCGGGCTGGAGGCCGAGCACGAGAAGGCGCTCGCGGGCGGTGGCCCCAAGTACGTGGACCGGCACCGCTCGCGGGGGAAGCTCACCGCAAGGGAACGGGTGGAGCTGCTGCTGGACCAGGACAGCCCGTTCCTGGAGCTGTCGCCGCTGGCGGCCTGGGGCAGCGACTACCCGGTCGGCGCGTCGCTGGTGACCGGGATCGGCGTGATCGAGGGCACCGAGTGCGTGATCACCGCCAACGACCCCACCGTGCGCGGCGGGGCGAGCAACCCGTGGACTTTGAAGAAGGCCCTGCGGGCCAACGAGATCGCGCTCACCAACCGCCTCCCGCTGGTCAACCTCGTGGAGTCGGGCGGCGCCGACCTGCCCAGCCAGAAGGAGATCTTCATCCCGGGCGGCGCGCTCTTCCGCGACCTGACCCGGCTGTCGGCGGCCGGCATCCCCACCGTCGCCGTCGTGTTCGGCAACTCGACGGCCGGCGGCGCGTACGTCCCGGGGATGTCCGACCACGTGATCATGGTCAAGGAGCGCTCCAAGGTGTTCCTCGGCGGCCCGCCGCTGGTGAAGATGGCCACCGGCGAGGAGAGCGACGACGAGTCGCTCGGCGGGGCCGACATGCACGCCCGCACCTCCGGGCTCGCGGACTACTTCGCGCTGGACGAGCCCGGCGCGCTGCGCACCGCCCGCCGCGTGGTCGCCCGGCTCGACTGGCGCAAGCAGGGCCCCGCCCCGGCCGCCGGCTACGACCCGCCGCGGTACGACGAGGACGAACTGCTGGACATCGTCCCCGCCGACCTCAGGACGCCGTTCGACCCGCGCGAGGTCATCGCGCGGGTGGTGGACGGCTCGGAGTTCGACGAGTTCAAGCCGCTGTACGGGCCGAGCCTGGCGACCGGCTGGGCACGGGTGCACGGCTATCCCGTGGGGATCCTGGCCAACGCGCAGGGCGTGCTGTTCAGCGCCGAGTCGCAGAAGGCCGCGCAGTTCATCCAGCTGGCCAACCAGCGCGACATCCCGCTGCTGTTCCTGCACAACACCACCGGCTACATGGTGGGCCGCGAGTACGAGCAGGGCGGCATCATCAAGCACGGCGCCATGATGATCAACGCGGTGTCCAACTCCAAGGTCCCGCACATCTCCGTCCTGATGGGCGCGAGTTACGGCGCCGGGCACTATGGCATGTGCGGTCGTGCGTACGACCCGCGCTTCCTGTTCGCCTGGCCCAGCGCCAAGTCCGCCGTCATGGGCCCCGCGCAGCTCGCGGGCGTGTTGTCCATCGTGGCACGGCAGTCGGCGGCCGCCCGGGGCCTGCCCTTCGACGAGGAGGCCGACGCGGGGCTGCGGGCGATGGTCGAGCAGCAGATCGAGTCCGAGTCCCTGCCGATGTTCCTGTCGGGGCGGCTGTACGACGACGGGGTGATCGACCCGCGTGACACCCGAACGGTGCTCGGCGTGTGCCTGTCGGCGATCCACAGCGCACCGGTCGAGGGCGCCCGCGGCGGCTTCGGCGTCTTCCGGATGTGAGGAGCACCTGACCGTGATCGCATCAGTGCTGGTGGCCAACCGCGGCGAGATCGCCCGCCGCGTCTTCCGCACCTGCCGCGACCTGGGCATCGCCACCGTCGCCGTCCACTCGGACGCGGACGCCGCCGCCCCGCACGTACGGGAGGCGGACGCCGCCGTACGGCTGCCGGGCGACGCGCCCGCCGACACGTATCTGCGCGGCGACCTCATCGTGAAGGCCGCCCTCGCCGCGGGCGCGGACGCCGTCCACCCCGGCTACGGATTCCTGTCGGAGAACGCCGAGTTCGCCAGGGCCGTCGTCGCGGCGGGCCTGACCTGGATCGGGCCCACGCCCGAGGCCATCGAGGCCATGGGCTCCAAGACCCGCGCCAAGCGGCTGATGGCCGAGGCCGGTGTCCCTGTGCTGGAGGCCGGGCCGGACGATCTGCCCGTGCTGGTCAAGGCGGCGGCGGGCGGCGGCGGGCGCGGTATGCGGGTCGTGCGGGACGCGGCCGTCCTCGAACAGGAACTGGCCGCGGCCCGCGCGGAGGCGCTGTCCGCCTTCGGCGACGGCGAGGTCTTCCTGGAGCCGTACGTCGAGGACGGCCGCCACATCGAGGTACAGGTGCTGGCGGACACCCACGGCACCGTGTGGACGCTCGGAGAGCGCGACTGCTCGGTGCAGCGCCGCCACCAGAAGGTGGTCGAGGAGACCCCGGCCCCCGGCATCACCGACGAACTGCGCCGGACGCTGTACGCGGCGGCGGACGCGGCGGCGCGGGCCATCGGCTATGTGGGCGCGGGGACCGTGGAGTTCCTGGTGTCCCCGGACGGCCGGCCGTACTTCCTGGAGATGAACACCCGCCTCCAGGTGGAGCACCCGGTGACCGAGTGCGTCTTCGGTGTGGACCTCGTCGCCCTGCAACTCGACGTCGCCGAGGGCGGGAAGCTCCCGGCCGCTCCCCCGGCGCCCTCCGGGCACTCCGTGGAGGCCCGGCTGTACGCGGAGGACCCGGCCCGCGACTGGCAGCCGCAGACCGGCGTCCTGCACCGCTTCCGGCTGCCGGAGGCACCGGGGCTGCGGGTGGACGCGGGCTTCGGCGACGGCGACCGGATCGGCGTGCACTACGACGCGATGCTCGCCAAGGTCGTCGCCCACGCCCCCACCCGCCCGCAGGCGCTCCGGCTGCTCGCGGGCGCCCTGGAGCGGGCCCGGGTGCACGGCCTGGTGACCAACCGCGACCTGCTCGTACGAGTGCTGCGCCACCCGGACTTCGCCGCGGGGCGGGTTTCCACCGCCTTCCTGGACCGCCTCGGCCCGGCACCCGCCGAGGACGAGGGAGCCGCACGGCTGGCGGCCCTGGCCGCCGCGCTCGCCGACGCCTCCGGCCGCCATCCGCTGGGCGGCTGGCGCAACGTGCCCTCGGCCCCGCAGTCCAAGAGCTACCGCGCCGAGCCCGGCGGCGCGGTGTACGAGGTCCGCTACCGGCTCGGCCGCGACGGCCTGACCGCAGGGGGCCATTCGGACGTACGCCTGCTGGAGCGGACGCCGGAGCGGGTCGTGCTGGAGGTCGCCGGGGTGCGCCGGGCCTTCGACGTGGCCGTCTACGGGGACGAGGTGTGCGTGGACGGCCCGCCGGACGCCCACCGCTTCACCGCGCTGCCGCGCTTCCCCGACCCGGTCGCCCAGCTCGCGCCGGGCTCGCTGCTGGCCCCGATGCCGGGCACGGTGGTCCGCCTCGCCGATGTCGCCGTCGGCGACAAGGTGGCGGCGGGGCAGCCGCTGCTGTGGCTGGAGGCCATGAAGATGGAGCACCGCGTCGCCGCCCCGGCGGACGGTGTGCTCGCCGCACTGCACGCCGAGGTCGGCCGCCAGGTCGACGTCGGAGCCGTACTCGCCGTCGTTCAGGAGGAGGACTCGCCATGAGCGGTACGCCCGCTGTGAACGGACCGACAGGCACCTTCGACAACGTCCTGCTGGAGAGCGAGGAGCGACGTGCCCTGCGCAAGGCCGTCTCCGACCTGGGCCGCCGCTACGGACGGCCCTACTTCCTCGACGCCGTGCGCGAGGGCAGGCACACCGACAAGCTGTGGCAGGAGGCCGGGGCGCTCGGCTACCTCGGCGTCAACCTGCCGGAGGAGTACGGCGGCGGAGGCGGCGGGCTGGCCGAGCTCGCCATCGTGCTGGAGGAACTGGGCGCGGCGGGATGCCCGTTGCTGCTGCTCATCGTCTCCCCCGCGATCTGCGGCACGGTCATCGCCCGCTTCGGCACGCAGGAGCAGAAGCGCCGGTGGCTGCCCGGGCTCGCGGACGGCTCCATCCGGATGGCCTTCGGCATCACCGAGCCGGACGCGGGCTCCAACTCGCACCGGCTGACCACCACGGCCCGCCGGGACGGCTCCGACTGGCTGCTCACCGGCCGCAAGGTCTTCGTCTCCGGCGTCGACATCGCCGACGCGACGCTCATCGTGGGCCGCACCGAGGACGCCCGTACGGGCAGGCTGAAGCCGTGCCTGTTCGTGGTGGAGCGGGAGACGCCCGGCTTCGAGTTCCGGCCGATCGACATGGAGCTGTCGGCCCCGGAGAAGCAGTTCCACATCTACCTGGACGACGTGCGACTGCCCGCGCACGCCCTGGTCGGGGACGAGGACGCGGGGCTGCTCCAGCTGTTCGCCGGGCTCAACCCCGAACGCGTCATGACGGCCGCCTTCTCCATCGGCATGGGTCGCTTCGCGCTCGCCGCGGCCGTGGACTACGCCCGCACCCGGCAGGTGTGGAAGGCCCCCATCGGCTCCCACCAGGCCATCGCCCATCCGCTGGCGCAGGCCCACATCGAGCTGGAACTGGCCCGGCTGATGATGCAGAAGGCCGCGTTCCTGTACGACAGCGGCGACGACATGGCGGCCGGTGAGGCCGCGAACATGGCGAAGTACGCGGCGGCCGAGGCGGGCGCGAAGGCCGTCGACCAGGCCGTGCACACCCTCGGCGGCAACGGGCTGACGGCCGAGTACGGCCTGGCGTCCCTGCTGACGGCCTCGCGCGTGGGTCGCATCGCGCCGGTCAGCCGGGAGATGATTCTCAACTACGTCTCGCACCACACGCTGGGTCTGCCCAGGTCCTACTGAGCACGTCCTACCGAGGAGGGGGGAACGGCCATGCCACAGCCGGCCGTGTTCCACAGCGAGTACCCCGAGGTTCCCGCCGTCGACCTGCCGATCCACGAGGCGGTACTGGGCCGCGCCGCCGAGTTCGGTGACCGGCCCGCGCTCATCGACGGGGTGGAGGGCACGACGCTCACCTACGCGCAGCTCGACTCCTTCACCCGCCGCATCGCGGCGGCGCTGGCGGAGTCGGGGCTGCGCAAGGGCGACGTCCTCGCCCTGCACAGTCCCAACACCATCGCCTACCCGCCGGTCTTCTACGGCGCCACGCGTGCCGGCGCGGCCGTCACCACGGTGCATCCGCTCGCCACCACCGAGGAGTTCGCCCGGCAGCTGCGGGACAGCGGCGCCTCGTGGATCGTCACCGTCGCGCCCCTGCTGGAGACGGCCCGCGAGGCCGCGGAGCAGGCGGGCGGAGTGCGGGAGATCCTGGTCTGCGACAGTGCCGAGGGCCACCGTTCGGTCCTCGACCTGCTGGGGTCCACGGCCCCCGAGCCGGAGATCGCCTTCGCCCCGGGCGAGGACGTGGCCGCGCTGCCGTACTCCTCGGGCACCACCGGCGTGCCCAAGGGCGTGATGCTGACCCACCGCAACATCGCCACCAACCTCGCCCAGCTGGACCCGACGCTGGCGATGGGGCCGGGGCACCGCATCCTGGCCGTGCTCCCGTTCTTCCACATCTACGGGCTCACCGCGCTCATGAACGCCCCGCTGCGCAAGGGCGCCACGGTCGTGGTGCTGCCGCGCTTCGACCTGGAGCAGTTCCTGAAGGCGGTGTCGGCCCACCGGGTGCAGGGGCTGTTCGTGGCGCCGCCGATCGTGCTGGCGCTCGCCAAGCACCCGGCGGTCGCGGCGCACGACCTGAGCTCGCTGGAGTACGTGCTGTGCTCGGCGGCCCCGCTCGACGCGGAGCTGGCCCAGGCGTGCTCCAAGCGGCTGGGGCTGCCGCCGGTCCTCCAGGCGTACGGGATGACGGAACTCTCCCCGGGCACGCACGTGGTGCCGCTGGACGCCCGCGACGCGCCGCCCGGCGCGGTCGGCAAGCTGCTGCCCGGCACCGAGATGCGGATCGTGCCGCTCGACGAGGAGGACGGCGGCGACGGCTCCGGGGAGATCCACATCCGCGGTCCGCAGGTCATGAAGGGCTATCTGGGACGGCCCGAGGAGACCGCCGCCATGATCGACGAGGACGGCTGGCTGCACACCGGCGACATCGGCCGGGTGGACGCCGACGGATGGCTGCACGTCGTCGACCGGGTCAAGGAGCTGATCAAGTACAAGGGCTACCAGGTGCCGCCCGCAGAGCTGGAGGCTGTGCTGCTCACCGACCCGCGGGTGGCCGACGCGGCGGTCATCGGCGTGGTGGACGAGGACGGCACCGAGATCCCCAAGGCGTACGTGGTGCCGCAGCAGGGCTCCGCCCTCACCGCGGACGACGTGATCGCGCACGTGGCCGCGCGGGTCGCCCCGTACAAGAAGGTGCGCCGGGTGGAGTTCACCGACGCGATACCGAGGGCCGCCAGCGGCAAGATCCTCCGGCGTGAACTGCGCGCCCGGGAAAGGGGAACCACCGGATGACCGACGACGCCGCGGCACCTTTCGTGCGGAGCGCGTACGACCGGGGGATCACCACGTTGACGCTGGACTCCCCGCACAACCGCAACGCGCTCTCCGCACGCATGGTCGACGAGCTGTCCGACGCGCTGGCCCACGCCGGCAAGGACCCGGCCACACGGGCGGTGCTGCTCACGCACACGGGCGGCACTTTCTGCGCGGGCGCGGACCTGAAGGAGGCGATGTCGCCGGAGGGGCCGCGGCGGCTCGTGGCGCTGCTGCGGGCGATCGTGGAACTGCCCAAGCCCGTCGTGGCACATGTGACGGGTCATGTGCGCGCCGGCGGCCTCGGGCTGCTGGCGGCCTGCGACATCCCGGTGGCGGGGCCGGAGGCGAGCTTCGCCTTCACCGAGGCACGGCTCGGCCTCGCACCGGCCGTGATCTCGCTGACGGTGCTGCCGCGCATGGACGCCCGGGCCGCCGCGCGTCACTACCTGACGGGCGAGGTCCTGGACGCGGCGGAGGCCGTCCGCACCGGTCTGGTCGCCGCGCCGGAGGAGGCGCTGGAGGGCATCCTGGCCGGGCTGCGCGCGGCCTCGCCGCAGGGGCTCGCGGAGTCCAAGACGCTGACGACGGCCGCCGTGCTGCGCGTCTTCGACCGGGACGCGACGGCGCTGATCGAGCGGTCGGCCCGGCTGTTCGGCTCGCCCGAGGCGGCGGAGGGGATGCGGGCGTTCCTCGAACGGCGGGCCGCGCCATGGGCGCTGTGAGCGCCACCACCCGTACGCCCAAGCAGGACCGCAGCCGCGCCACCCGGCAGCGGCTGCTGGAGGCGGCCGTCGCCTGCCTGGCCGAACGCGGCTGGGCAGGCAGTACGGTGACGGTGGTAGCCGAGCGGGCGGGGGTGTCGCGGGGCGCGGCGCAGCATCATTTCCCCACCCGCGAGGACCTGTTCACCGGGGCGATCGAGTTCGTCGCCGAGCAGTGGCTGGTGGCCCTGCGGGAGCACGCGCACGCCCTCCCCCGCAAGGGCGTGCCCCGCACGCACGCCGTGGTCGGCATGGTCGTCGACCTCTACACGGGGCCGATATTCCGGGCGGCCCTCCACCTGTGGGTGGCCGCCGCCAACGAGGAGCAACTGCGGCCCCGGGTGACGGCGCTGGAGTCGCGGATCGGCCGGGAGGCGCACCGGCTCGCCGTGGAGATGCTCGGCGCGGACGAGGCGGTGACCGGGGTCAGGGAGGCCGTCCAGGCCACCCTTGACATGGCGCGGGGCCTGGGCCTGGCGAACCTCCTCAGCGACGACAGCGCCCGCCGCGCGGGCATCGTCCGTGCGTGGTCGGCGGTCCTGGACGGGGTGCTGCACCGCGGCGTCTGAGCGGCCCGCCGCGCCGGATCCCCGCAGGGCGGCCCGTCGGCGGCGCACTGGGGGGTCCGGGCGTTCGCTACCGAAGCGCGCCGTTCCTCATTGGCGTGGCGATGCCGTCATCGCACCGTCGGGTCGAACTCCTGCGCCACCTCCACCCCCAGGACGAGCACGCGCACTCCCCGAACCGGCCGGCGGGCGACGGTCACCGCCGCGCTGCCCGCCCGTGCCCTGGCCACCTCGCTCGCCGTGCCGGCCGACGCATCGCCGTCCACCCCGGCGGCCGCCCCGTCGCGGCCGCCGCCCACGAGCTCGTCCGGCAGCACGAGCCGGCCGGCACCGGCGCGGTCGCCGCCCGTACGGCCTTCGCCGCGCACGGCGTGACGATCGGCGCGGCCCGCAGCCACTCCACCCTCGTCACCGCGAACGCCGCCCAGGCCACCGCCCCGCGTTCCACGGGCCATCCCCTCGGCGCGCTCCCCGCCGCGCCCGCGGCGAGCACCGCCGGCCGGGGCGGCGAGGGCGACGCCTCCGTGCAGCGCCGGCCGCCCGGAGGGCGGGCCCCGCGGTTCCCACCGCGAAGCCGGGGGAGCCGCGGGGTGGGGCACCCCCGGCCGAAGGTCGGGGGAGGGACTTTGACGACGGGGCCTGGCATCGGGCGTACGCACGCCTGTCGCCCGCCGTCCGCGACTGCCCCCCGGGGAGGCCCGTGACCACCGTCCACGATCCGCTCGCCGTGCGCGAGCAGGTGCGCGCCTTCGCGCTCACGCTGCCCGGCGCGGCCGAGCGCTTCCCCTGGGGCGAGTGCGTCGTCAAGGTCGGCAGCAAGGTCTTCGTCTTCGTCGGCGTCGGCACTCACCCGCCCGGCATCAACGTCGAGCTCAAGGATCCCCAGGCCCACGAGCACGCCATGTCGGTCCCCGGCGCCCGGGGGTCTCGGTCCCCCTCACCTGGCAGGCGCCCGCCGCCGAGGTGCTGTGCGACCGGGTCGAGGAGAGCTACCGCGTGATCGCCCCGAAGCGGCTCATCGCGTCGCTGGAGGGCCGCTGAGCTCCGGCGTCGCGCCGATCACGGCGGCGGTCGCCGGGTCGAGCGGATAGGGCCGTTCCCGCGGCAGCAGCGCCGCGGCGGCCTCGCGGTCGCCGGAGCGCACGAGTTCGTGGACGCGGTGGGCGAGCCCGGTGACGTCCCGGATCCGGACGATCCAGTGGTCGGCGTAGTCGCGCGTCGCCCGGCCGGTGAGTCCGAGCTGCAGCGAGCGGTACGGCAGCGGACGCAGCGAGAGGTCGCGCTCCGGGTCCCACTGGACGCGGACCTGCGTGCCGCGCACGCGCTCGGCCCAGGTCTCGCGGTCGGGGTACACCGAGCGGTCGAAGTGCGACAGGCAGGCCTGCCGAAGCGCCGAGTCGAAACCGTCGCGGCGGATGTCGAGGGCCAGCACCCGCTCCTGCCCCTCCTTCCGGCCCCAGCCGCTGCGGTACATCATCCACAGGAACGACGGCTTGATCCACGTCATCCGGGAGCGGCTCCAGCTCGCCGGGAAGCTGCCGTGCAGCGCGGCGTGATCGCCGATCCCGGGGCGGTAGGCCTGATATACCGTCACGGTGTCGTCGGTGTGCGCGGCCCTGATGCGCCGGTACGGCATCTCGGTGTTCTCCATGATGCGGGCATCCTGCCCACCGCGGCCGGCACCCCGCCACGGGTTTTCCCGCGGGCCTTCCCCGGCCGGTGCCCGTGCCATGCGGCCCCCCGTCACCTCGCATAGCCTGGAATCCCGACGCGACAACGGCAAAAGGGCCCGGTGAACTGCACCGCACCCGGGTGGGAGGTCCGCGGTGGGCACTGTCTCCTTTCTCCTCGTGATCGTCATCGTCACGGCGCTCGCCTTCGACTTCACCAACGGGTTCCACGACACGGCCAACTCCATGGCGACGTCCATCGCCACGGGCGCGCTCGCGCCCAGGGTGGCCGTGGCGGTGGCCGGTGTGCTGAACCTCCTGGGGGCGTTCCTGTCGACCGAGGTCGCCAGGACCATCTCCAACGGCATCGTCGACGACGCCAAGGTGTCCGCTGTGATGATCTTCGCCGGGCTGGTGGGGGCCATCCTGTGGAACCTCGTCACCTGGCTGCTCGGCCTGCCCTCCAGTTCCACGCACGCTCTGTTCGGCGGGCTCATCGGCGCGGTCTGGGTGGGCGCGGGCGTGTCCGCGGTCAACGCCGGCGAGGTCCTGGAGAAGGTCGTGATCCCGGCGGTCGCCTCGCCCGTCGTGGCCTGCGTGGTGGCGATGATGGCGACCTATTTGGCCTACGTGATCAGCAGACGGACCCGGCGGGACACGGTGAAGCGGGGCTTCCGGGCCGGCCAGGTCGGCTCCGCCTCGCTCGTCGCGCTCGCCCACGGCACCAACGACGCGCAGAAGACCATGGGGGTCATCACGCTGACGCTCATCTCCGGGGGACTGCTCGCGCCCGGTGCCGGTCCGCCCTGGTGGGTGGTGCTGAGCGCCGGGCTGGCGATCGCGCTCGGCACGTACGTGGGGGGCTGGCGGATCATCCGCACCATGGGCAAGGGGCTGACCGACATCGAGGCCCCGCAGGGCTTCGCCGCCGAGACGAGCGCGACCTCCGTGATCCTCGCGTCCTCGCACCTGGGCTTCGCGCTGTCCACCACCCAGGTGTGCACGGGCAGCATCCTGGGCGCCGGCCTGGGCCGCAAACTCGCCCAGGTCCGCTGGGGCGTCGCCGGGCGGATCGCCGTCTCCTGGGTGCTGACGCTCCCCGCGGCGGCGGCCGTGGGCGGGGTGGCGGCCTGGGTCGCCGACCACGGCGACCTGGGTGTGGCGCTCGTGGCGGGTGTGGCGGTCGCCGCCGCCGCGGGCTTCTACCTCCTGTCGCGCCGTCGCCCGGTGAACGCGGACAACGTCAACGACACGCGGCCCGGTGCGCCGCAGCCCAGCCCCGCCGGCCAGTCGGCCGGGTGACGGTGAGGAACGGAGCCGCATGGACATCAAGTGGGGCAATCTCGGCGGCGTGTTCGGGGCCAGCCTGGGCATCACGATCGCCGTCGTGGTGATGTTCTCGCTGGGCGTCGCCGCGTGGGGCCGCGCCGGCGGCGGGGACCCGCGCGACGGGCGGCCGCGCGACGGCCGGGCGAGGGCGGCCCTGGCCGTGGCCACCCTGTGCTTCGCGGCCTGCCTGGCGGTGGCGGCCTACGGTATCGACCTGATCGTCCCCGGCTGAGGCGGGGGCGGAGGTCGGGCACCAAGGTGGCGCCGTACGCGGGGTGGCACCGATGAGCAGCGACTTCCGCGGCCGGTCCGGTCGCCGAGGGTGCCCATGGTGACAAGGAAGCCCGGGGCCCTGTCGCGCGGCGGTGACCGGGCCGGTCAGGCCGGTTGGCGCCAGGCGGCCGGTCGGGCCGGTCGGGCCGGTCGGACTGGGCCGGGCCGGGCCGGGCCGGCGTCCATCACCGCGGCGGGTGCGGGCAGCGGCGTGACGCTGCCGACGTCGTCCCGGGCGGCCTCCGGCAGCCGCGACGAAGCCGAAGCAGAGGACCGTGAGGGCGGACATCACAGCGGTGCGCACGTCCGGTGAGTCGCGCGTCATGGGGTCAGTCGGTGAGCAGCACCTCCCGCAGGGCGCCGAGCAGGGTGTCATCCGCGCCGAGCCGCGCGCGGGCGTACCCCTCGACGGAACCGTGCTCGGCGGTCAGGCCGGCGAGGAAGATCCGCATCGCGTCGGCGGGCGCCGTCCCCCAGCCCGGCCACCGCAGGCTCCGCTCCGGGTTGGCCGCGGTCCAGTCCGCGAGCAGGCGGGCGGTCGCCAGCTCGCTCAGCGCGTAGTCGGCGACGATGTCCTCCTCGGACACCCCCATCAGCCCGAGCACCAGCGCCGCCAGCAGGCCCGTGCGGTCCTTGCCGGCCGCGCAGTGGAAGACCAGCGGTCCGCTGGTGCCGGCGGCGATCACCTCCAGCGCCCGCGCCAGCTCCTTGACGCCGTCGGCCGCGACATCCGCGTGCAGCCGGGCGTAGAAGGCGGTCGTGTCGACCTCCGGCCCGAACGCGGCCTGGTCGACGGGCCGGTGCTCGATGCTGAGGTTGTGGTACGCGACCCCGGTGGCCTCCGGGACACGGCCCTTGGCCTCGATCTCGAACGGGTGGCGCAGGTCGATGACCGTGCGTACCCCGAGGGCGGCGAAGCGCTCCAGGTCCGTGCCCACGAGCTTCGAGAGCGCGTCGGAACGGTAGAGCCTCCCCCAACGGACCGTGCGGCCGTCGGCCGTGCGGTAGCCGCCCAGGTCCCGGAAGTTGTGCAGTCGCTCGAACGCGATGTGTCTCCCCATGGGGGGACCTTACGGGGCGGCCGACCCGCTTCAGAAGATCCCCTGGCCGGGAACGAGGATCCCCCGCGGGTCGTAGCGCCGCCTGGCCGCCGCCAGCGCGGGCCACGCGGAGCCGAAGTGGTCACGCCAGTCAGCGCGGCTGAACGGGATGGAGCCGACCGGGTACTGGGTGCCTCCGGCCGCCCGGGTGGCCTCGAACGCGGCGCGGTTGGCGGCCAGGAGTCGGCCGACGGTCGCGGAGTCCTGCGGCGGGGTGGTGCGCAGCACGGCGAGCAGGTACGGGACCGGGTCCCGGCCGGCCCGCAGCAGGGGCCGGTGCAGGCGCTCGCGCAGCAGCGGGTAGAGCAGCACGACACCGGGGCCGAGGTCCTCGGGTGTGAGCGCGTCGAGGATGCCGCCGGCGACCGCGGCGGCCTTGTCGCCGGGGATCAGCAGGTTGAGCCAGGGGTGGGCGAAGTCCCACAGGCCGGCGGCCTTGAGCGCCGCCACCGAGGCGGCGAGCCGGTCGAGGAAGTCGAAGTAGCCGAGGTTCTCGGTCTGCACGCCCGCGGTGTCGTGGTGCAGCCCCGCCAGCAACTCGGCGTCGTCGGGAGACGCGTCGTAGGAGACGGCTTCCAGGACGTAGCCGCGGAACGCTCCGTTCGCGTCCGGGAGGACCTGGCCCTCGACGTAGCCGAACCGGCCGTCGGTGACCAGCAGTCGCTGGTCACCGAGGAAGGTCCCGAGGTCGTGGTACGGCAGCAGGTAGTGCCGGACCGTCGCTGGGGCCTGCACCAGGCGCAGTGTGGCCGAGACGATGACGGCGCACTGGCCCAGGCCCGCCAGCACCGCCTCGAACAGGTCCCGGTGCCGCGCCGGGGAGCAGCGCACCAGCTCGCCCGCGCCGGTGACGACCTGCAGCTCGGTGACGTTGTCGACCTGGGCGCCGTGGTGGTGGCTCTGCCCGCCCAGGCCGCCCACCGACAGCGTGCCGCCGACGGAGAGTTCGAGGTAGTCGGTGAAGACGGGCGGTGTGAGGCCGTGCGCCAGGGTGGCCCTGGTGACATCACTCCACTTGGCTCCGGCGCCGACCGTGACGGTGCGGCTGTGTGGTCCGACCGGGCCGATCCGCGCCAGGGGCGTGGTCTCGACGACCAGCCCCCCGTCGGCCTGCGCCTGGCCGAACGTCCCGTGACCCTGGCCGCGCGGCGCCACCTTCAGCCCGTGCCGGTTGCAGAAGCGCACCATGGCGACGACATCGTCCACCGAACCCGGACGCAGCACCGCGACCGGCCTGTGGTGCACGATGTGCCCGAAGTCGTCCGCGGCGGCGCCGATCGAGGCGCCGTCGGTGAGCAGCGTCCCGTCCAGGCGCGGCAGCCCCACCAGCGCGCCGTCCGCCCGGTCCGTGCCGGTCGCCGCCACGGCCCAGCTCCTGCCGGCCGGGTCGAATCCGACGACGACGGCGCCGCCTGCGGTGGCCACCGCACGCAACATCGTGCGCCGGGACGGAAGTCGGGACATGCGATCCCCCTGAGCAAGTCGGTTGACGGCTCAACGACTCGGAATTCTATGCCTGTTGTTCCCCCCTCAGCAGCGACTCGGTGAATCCGGCCGGAACCCAAGTGAGGCTAACCGACTTCAGAGCGGGCGGCCCGCCGGGCGGGCCGCCCGAGTGATCAGCCGAACGTCTTCCACTTGGCGTCGGTCGCCGCGGCCACCAGGGCATCCATGTCGAGGGCGGGCGCCGAACGGGTCGGGGGGCGGTGGTAGCCGCCGGAGTTGAGCTCGGAGATGACGACCCGCAACCCGTCCGGGCGCAGGGTGTCGGCGGTCCACTGCACGACCCCGGGTTCGCCGCTGCCGCCCTGGCGGGTGACCACCTTGGTGCCGTCGGGCAGGATCGTGGGGTTCGGGAACCGCAGGTCCTTGAGGTTCTTCTTCGCCCACCGCTGGACGTTGACCTCGACGAAGGTGGCACCGTGGCCGTCGTCCACGGTGACGTGGGCGTAGCCGGACTCCCCGGCCATCGCGCTGACCTTCAGGCCCTGGGGAAGAGCCGACGTCAGCACCTTCACGATCGCGTCCCCGCCGGGTTCCGCGGATACGGAGCCTGGGCGCGCGGCCTTCCCCGACGCCACGGGGAAGTCGGCGAAGACGCCCTCCCACTGCGGGGCGCGCACCAGGGCACCGAGCTGGTCGGCGCTCAGCGGCGGGTTCTCCCGGGTGGTGGGCTTGCCCTTCTCGGCGGGTGCGTTCCACTCGTCCGCCATGATCTGCCGGCCGTCGCGGGTGGTCAGGGTGGCGCGCCAGCTCTTGGGCCCCTGGCGGCTGTCCTGGTATTCCCAGCCCTTGACGATCACGAGTACCGACTTGCCGGGGAGTTCGGTGCGGGTGCACGTCGTGCCCTGCTTCATGAACGCGAGGTCGGGGCACTCGGTCTCGCTCTGACCGGCCTCGACGCGGTTGAAGCCGATCGAGATCGTCGAGGCGCCGTCGCCGTCGTCCCAGACGACCTCGGCGTAGGGGGCCGGCGGCCTCCCCTTGGCGTGCCGCGTGCCCGAGGCCCGACCGCTGAGGATCTCGCCCTTGGGGAGCAGCTGCTCGAAGAGGCCGAGCATCTGCGCGTCGGAGATCGTCCGGCCGCCCTTGCCCTTGGACGTGCGGGCCGGGTCAGGGGTGCTGGTCGCCGCGGGCCCGGCCTTCTGGGTCGTGCCCCCCGGCAGGACCAGGCCTGCCGTCACGCCGGCGGCCACGACGGCCGCGACCGTGCCGGTGACGGCCGCCGTGCGGCGGCGGCGCAGACTGCGGCCCTGGATGAGGCCCGCAGCGACGAGGGCGCGGCTGTCGGTGCCGAAGGTGTCGCCGGTGCGCCGGAGCGCGGCTCCGAGGTCGTCTTCGAAGGGCATGGTGAACCACCGTCCTGAGCAGTAGTGGGAAGAGGGGAGGTCAGCGGGAGGAGACGAGTTCCGCGAGGCTGTCGCCGAGGAGCTCGCGGAGCCGGGCGAGGGCGCGGACCGACCGGGTGCGCACGGCACTGGGACTGACCCGCATCGCGTCGGCGGTCTCCTCGATGCTGCGGTCCTCCCAGTAGCGCAGGACCACGACCGCGCGGTCCTTGGGCGCGAGCCGGGCGAGGGCGTCGAGGAGGGTGAGCCGCAGCAGCGCGGTGTCGCTGTCGGAGCCGTCGGCGCCCGCGGGCACGTCGGGGAGCTCACCGGTGGGCGACTCGCCACTGCTGCGCCGCCGCCGGTGGCTGAGAAAGGTGCGGACGAGCACGGTCTGGGCGTAGCCGGCCGGGTTGCCGACGCGGGCGACGCGCCGCCAGGTGACGTACATCTTGCCGAGGGTCTCCTGCACGAGGTCCTCGGCGAGGTGGGTGTCACCGCCGGTGAGCAGGCAGGCCGAACGGAAGAGAGGTGCCGCGCGGATCCTCGCGAAGTCCAGGAAGTCCTCCGTACGGTCCTCGTGCATGCCCCACCCCATCGTCGTCCGGTGTCGCCTTCACCTCACTGACGTCGTGGAGGTACGGAAATGTTGCACCGCCACAGCGGAAACACGGGAAGGAGGAACGACAGGGCCGCCAGGGCGAACAGCGGCCCCGGGCCGGACCAGTGGGAGCCCAGGGCCCAGCAGCCGAAGAGCAGGAGTGCGACGGCCTCCGACCCCAGGCCCGCCAGGGAGGTGACCGTCGCGCGGGTGCGGTCGCTGATGCGCTCCTGGAGGCGGGCGTCGGCGGCCACCGTCGACCAGTCGAGGAGGCCGAAGGCCACGGCCACCAGTGCCAGGCCCGCCGGATGCGCCCCCGCCGCACCCGCGGCCAGGCACACCGCCGCCACCGCCGGTGCGAGCGGTGCCCATCGGGTGCCGCGGCCGGCGAGCCAGGCGCCGGCCGTGGCGCCAGCGGTCACCAGGAGTACGAGCAGGGGGACGAACGACGGCCGCACGCCGGTCGCCTGCGCCAGCAGCGGGACGTACTCGTCCAGCGCGGTCGCGCCGGCCAGCAGCGAGACGACGCCCACCATGCGCCCGGCGCCGGGGGTGTGCCGGGCCTGGTCGAGGGCCTCGCGCAGCAGCCCGGCATGCGCGGCGGCGGCGCCGGGCCCGGCCGCGGCGGTCCCGCGGCCGCGGGGCTCCGGCAGTGCCACGGCGGCCAGGGCGGTGAGCACCGTCACCGCGACGCTGACCAGCCCGACCGCGCGGTCACCGCCGGCCGCGAGGAGCGGCCCCGCCAGCGCGGTCGCCGCCAGGGCCGCCGTGGTGCCGAGGGCCTGCGCGCGGCCGGTGAGGCGGGCGTACGCGTGGGGGGCGCCGACGCGGGTCAGCTCCTCGTGGACCAGCGCCTGCAGCGCCCCCGACCGCAGCGCGGAACCGGCGCCCCACAGAACGAATCCGGCGGCGAAGGAGGCGTAGCAGGGCCACAGGGTCCACAGCGTGAAGCCCGCCCCGGCCAGCAGGGGCGCGACGGTGAGCAGGGCACGCCGGGAGAAGCGGTCGGCCCACACGCCCGAGGGCACCTCGAGCAGGAACGCCGTGAGTGACCACACGGCGAACAGCGAGGAGATCCCCGCCTCGGACAGCCCGGCGCCGGCGAAGAGCACCGCGTACACCGGGTAGAGCGGGATCAGGTCCTCGAGGAAGGCGTAGGCGTAGAGCCTGCGCGCCAGTGGGGACTCGGGGGAGGATCAATGTCGCCATGTCATGGGACGAGCGTAGCCGGGTACGAACCGGATGAGGAGGCGTTTTCCATGCGCATGGAACGTACCGGGAACGAGCCCCTGCGGGCTCGCAGCGCATTGCGGATGCGGCTCGCACTGGCGGCCTTCGGGCTGGCCTGGGCGATCGCGGGGACGGTGTTCTTCGCGGACCTCGGGCGCACCGGGTGGGCCGTCTTCTTCGGCCTGCTGGCACTCGCCGCGGCCATCGACCTGGTCGTGATCGTCCGGCACATCCGCCAGGGCCCGCACTGGCAGCCGGGTCGCGACGTTCCGCCGTACGAACCGCTCCGCAAACGCTGAGCGCACGGCCGGACACGCACCGGCACGGAAACACCGAGGGCCCGGTGCTCTCGCACCAGGCCCTCGGCTTCAGTAGCGGGGACAGGATTTGAACCTGCGACCTCTGGGTTATGAGCCCAGCGAGCTACCGAGCTGCTCCACCCCGCGTCGGTGAACACCACCCTACGGGGTGCCGGCGCCAGGACCAAATCCATTGACCGTCAGCCACCGCCAGCGGGGGATCTCGGCCACGACGGTGGCCGCAGCCAGCACGCCGACCAGCACCGCGACCGGCGCGGGCCAGGCCGCCCAGGAGGAGACGACGGCTGCACCGAGCTGCAGCAGCACCAGAGCGACGGTCACCGCGCCGGGGACGGGGACGATCACCTGCGCCTTGTCGCCGGGGGTGGCGAACACCGTCGGCAGGCCGATCAGCACGACCACCGACAGCACGGCGAGCAGCCAGGAGTGCCCGGACAGGGCCCACGGGGTCGCGACCCAGGCGACGAGTTCCGTGGTGAAGCGGAGGACGGAGGCGGCGCGGCCGTCCGGAGCGGTGGTCGGGGTCCGGGAGCTCACGGCGTCACACTGCCATGCGCCCGGCGCTCCGTAAATGCGTTGCCGGGGGCCCGGTGCCGGCGTAGCTTCTGCTCAGGCCCTGCCACCGTCCGATTGGAGAAGGCCGTTGCTCTTCTGAGGTCCGGGACACCGTGCCCGCGGCGCCGAACCGGCGTTCGCGCGGGCCGTGTGCGACCTCGGCCGTGAGCAGCCGCCTCCGCGCAGCGCCCGCCTTCCGGTGTCCCCGTGTGCCGATCCGTCGTCATTCACGAGTACCCCGGAGGACACCATGGGACATCCCACCCTCTCCATCACCTGCACCGACCTCTCCTTCGCCTGGCCGGACGGCACTTCCGTCCTGGACGGCTTCCAGCTCGCCGTCGGCCCCGGCCGTACCGGCCTGATCGGGCTCAACGGATCGGGGAAGTCGACCCTGTTGAAACTCATCGCCGGCGAACTGACGCCCGGCGGCGGCACGGTGCGGGTCGCCGGCGAGGTCGGCTACCTGCCGCAGGACGTCGTCCTCGACACCGCGCTGCGGGTGGACGAGGCCCTGGGCATCGCGGAAGCGCGGGCCGCGCTGCACGCCATCGAGGCCGGCGACGCGCGCGAGGAGAACTTCGCGGCGGTCGGCGACGACTGGGACGTGGAGGAGCGGGCCCGCGCCGGACTGGACGGCCTCGGGCTGGGCCACGTCGGCCTCGACCGGGTCGTCGGCGAACTGTCCGGCGGCGAGGGCGTCCTGCTGCGGCTCGCGACCCTGCTGCTGCGCCGTCCTGACGTGCTGCTGCTCGACGAGCCGACCAACAACCTGGACCTGTCGGCCAGGCGGCGGCTCCATGAGGCGGTCGCCTCCTGGAACGGTGTCCTGGTGGTCGTCTCCCACGACCGCGAACTGCTCCGGCACGTCGACCGGATCGCCGAACTGCGCGATGGCGGGGTCCGCTGGTACGGGGGCGACATCGCCGCCTACGAGGAGGCCCTGGCCGTCGAGCAGGAGGCCGCCGAGCGCATGCTGCGCGTCGCGGAGTCCGATGTGCGGCGGCAGAAGCGTGAACTGGCGGACGCCAACGTCAAGCTGGCCCGCCGGGTGCGGTACGGGCAGAAGATGTACGACTCCAAGCGGGAGCCGCGCGCCGTGATGAAAGTGCGCAAGCGCAGCGCCCAGGTGTCGGCGGGCAAGCACCGCATCCTGCACACCGAGCGGCTGGCGGAGGCGAAGGAGCGATTGGACGAGGCCGTAGAGGCGGTGCGTGACGACGACGAGATCCGCGTCGACCTGCCGCACACCGCGGTCCCGGTCGGCCGCACCGTGCTGACGCTGCGCTCGCTGCGGACGGCCTACGGGGCACCGGCCGGGGACCTGGAGCTGCGCGGCCCGGAACGGATCGCGCTGGTCGGCCGGAACGGCGCCGGGAAGACGACGCTGCTGCGGACGATCACCGGCGAACTGCCCCCGGCGGCGGGCGAGGCGCTGGCGCACGTGCCGCTGCGCTTCCTGCCGCAGCGGCTGGACGTCCTGGACGACGAGCTGTCGGTCGTGGCCAACGTGGCGCGGTTCGCCCCGGAGGCGACGGGCAACCGCATCCGCGCGTCGCTGGCCCGCTTCCTGTTCCGTGGGGGACGGGCCGACCAGGCGGCCGGTTCGCTGTCGGGCGGGGAGCGGTTCCGGGCCTCGCTCGCGGCGCTGATGCTCGCCCAGCCGGCGCCGCAGCTGCTCCTGCTGGACGAGCCGACGAACAGTCTGGACATGGCGAGCGTGCGGCAGTTGACGACAGCGCTGGCCTCCTACGAGGGGGCACTGGTCGTGGCGAGCCACGACCTGCCTTTCCTTCGGGGCATCGGCATCACGTGCTGGCTGCGGCTCGACGCGGGCGGACTGACCCGCGTCGAGCCGCTGTGACGGTCGCGGTGCCGCTCCGGAGGCGGGGCTCCCCCCGGGGTCCCGCCGCCGGTGTCCGTGGGCCGTGCCGCGGCCTCAGCGGTACAGCTTGTTCACGCCGGTCCTGGTGGTCTTCTTGAATGCCTTCAGCGGGATCCCGTCCAGGGTTCCCATCTGGCCCCACTCGACGACGGTGACGGTGCGGCCGTCGCGGCCGATGCCGTAGAGCCGGACGTTGTGCTCGGACTCGGGGGGTGCCACGTGCACGCCGTAGACGTGAGCGCCCTCCTCCACGGCGAGGCCGCCGAAGTCCTTCCAGTCGCCCTGCGCGCCCGGGTTGTGCTCCAGGAAGCGGGCGACGCAGCCCCGCACGGACTTGCGGAGCTTGGCGGCGAGGGCACGCGCCGCCCTGGTGTTCTCGGTCACGAAGGTGACCTGCTGGGCGTTGGTGTCCAGTTCGGTCCAGAACGAGCGGTGGGACACGCCCTTGCGGGGCAGGCCGCTCCGCGTGCAGGCGGTGCCGCCCTCGGGCAGGCCGCTGTGGACCCGGTCGGCGTACCAGGGCGAGAAGGGGTACGGCGGCAGCTCCTTCGGCGCGAGGAACCTCGGCGCCGCGGTGGGCGCGGCGGCGGCGCCGGCCTCGGCGGACCCGGCGGCGAGGAGGGAGGTGGCGGCGACCGTGGACAGCGCGGTCACGGCGGCGCGGCGGGCGAGTGTCCGTTTCAAGGTGGTTCCCCCGTGGCAGGTCGTGGACGAGGACCGTCGCCCGGCGGCGGCGGTACTGCACCCCAGCCTGCGCGGCACCGTCACGGCCCGGCAACAGCCGCGGCGGCTTCCGGGACGCCGGAACGGTTGCGCGTACCCTGGCCTGGGGAGACGTGAGCGCCCTGGAACGGGCGGCCGGGACACGGGAAGGCGTCGGGGGCGCGGGACATGGGTGGTACGGCGGCGGGCAGTGAGCGCTTCGCCCGGTGTTTACGTGAGCTGAAGGGCCGTTCGGGGCTGAGCTACGGGCAGCTGGCGACCCGGCTGCACGTCAGCACCTCGACGCTGCACCGCTATTGCAACGGCGACGCCGTGCCGACCGACTACGCGGTCGTGGAACGCCTGGCGCGGTTGTGCGGCGCGGGCCCGGAGGAACTGGTCGAGCTGCACCGGCGGTGGGTGCTCGCGGACGCGGTACGGCGCGTGGGCAACCGCGGCGGCGGCGATGCGGCGGTGAAGCGCGAGGGGACCGCCGACGCGGCGGGCGCCGGCGCCGCGCCCGCCGGGAGCCCCTCCGCCGGGAGCCCCTCCGCCGGGAAGGCCTCCACCGGGAAGGCCTCGGCCGGGCCCGCGCCCCTGCCCGGCCTCGGGACGGCCCCCGGGGCGCCCGCCGAACCGGAGCCGACCGGCACCGTCCCGGCGCCGCGCCCGCCGCGTTCCTGGCGCCACCGGCTGTCCCGTCCCGCCGTCGCCGGACCGGTGGCCGCGCTCGTGCTCACCGGCGCCGCGCTGGCGATGACCAACGGCACCGGCGGCGAGCGGCCCCCGGCCCACGCCGCGGCCTCGCCCTCCGCGCTCCCCGGCGGTACGGGAGGCACACCGGCCCCGCCCGGCGGGACGGGCACGGTCCCCGCCTCGCCCGGGGCGTCCCCTTCCGGGCAGGCCTCGTCCACGAAGCCGTCGGCCACGGACCCGGACGCCGGCCCACGATCCCCCGCCGGCCCGACCTCCCGCCCCCTGGAGCAGGCGCGGCCGCCGGCCTGGAGCGTGCGCTCGCACGTCTGGGAGAACGGCTGCGGTCACCGCTACCTCATCGACCGGCCCCCCGCGGACGTCCCTCCCCCGCCGGTCTCCCAGGACGCGCGCGCCTGGGCCGAAGCCCTCGGCGCCGTGCACGGCGGTACGACCATCGTCGAGGCCACGATCCGGGGCCGCGGGTCGACGCCGGTGGTGGTGCAGGCCCTGCACATCCGCGTCGTCGATCGCCGCGAGCCGCTGCGCTGGTCGTCGTACGCGATGGACAACGGCTGCGGCGGAGCGCTGACCCCCGCCGAGTACGCGGTGGACCTCGACGCGGACCGCCCGCAGCCGCATCCGCGGGACGGTTCCGACAGCGAGCGCATCCTGCCCGCGGTCCGTCTCCCCTACCAGGTCACCGCCCAGGACCCGCTGGTGCTCCGGGTGCACGCCCGCACGGTGCGCTGCGACTGCGACTGGTTCCTGGAGCTGGAGTGGAGCGCCGGCGGCCCGACGGAGACCGTCCGCATCGGCGACGGCGGCCGCCCCTTCCGGACCAGCAGCGTCAAGGGCCGCCCCGAGTACGGCTACTGGTCCTCCGGAGGCTGGACCCTCGACTAGACCCCGTCCGCCCGCGACGGCCCCGCCCCCGGTCCCGGACGTACGGAAGGGCCCCCACCCCCCCGTGCAGGGTGGGGACCCTTTCCCCCGTTTCCGCCGGCCGCGTCCCCTCGCGGTCAGAGGCCGAAGGGCCAGATGAAGCCCTTGTTCATGGTGATGAGCACGACCAGCACCATCAGGTCTGCCGCGCCGAGCACCAGGCCGAGGACCGCCCGGACCGGCCGCCGGGTGCCCCGGACGAGCGCGACGCCACCGAGGATCAGGGCGAAGGGGCCGAGCACGATGTTGAAGGCCAGCAGGCCGACCAGGCCCAGCACGAACGACGCGACGGCCATGCCGTCGGAGCCGTCCGAGCCCGACCGGGCTTCCCTGGCGCGCAGTTCGCGCTCACGGGCGGGTACGTAGGAGTCCATTGTGGGTTCCCCCCTGGGAGACGTGGGGTCAGCGGTGGCGGTGGTGCCCGACGCGCTCGCGGACGTAGAACGTCAGCAGCCAGGCACCGACCACGCCCACGGCGACGAAGAAGACGGGGAACGGGGTGTACGAGACGGTGCCCAGGAGGATCCCCATGGCGACCAGGACGACGAGGAGGGTCACGGACGTGCGCCTTTCTCGGTTGCCGGATGGCACTGCGGGCTGCGGACGAGGCAACTCAGTGAACAACTGGGAAAACAGTTGTTCACTGAGTGGGCAGTCTACTCTCGCGTAACTCGGCGAACGGATGTTTACTGGATGACATGAGTCACACCCTCGGAATCCGTGAGGCCCAGAAGCAGCAGACCCGGCGGGCCCTTCTCGACGCGGGCCTGCGCCTGCTGGAGAACCAGAGCCTGAGCAGCCTGGGACTGCGCGAGGTCACCCGTGAAGTCGGCGTCGCGCCCGCCGGTTTCTACCGGCACTTCCGCGACATGGGCGATCTCGGGGTGGCCCTGGTCGCCGAATCGCTGGGCAGTCTCCACGCGATGATCCGGGCGATCCTGGCCGAGCAGGACGACGCCGAGGAGGTCATCGCCCGCTCCGTCGGCGTCATCACCCTGCACGTGCGCGACCACCGGGCACACATCCGCTTCATCGCCCGCGAGCGGCACGGCGGGGTGCAGGCCGTCCGTGAGGCCATCGCCGCCGAACTCTCGCTCTTCGCCGACGAAGTGGCCGAGGCACTCGGCGCGCAGCCCGTCTCGCGGGGCTGGACACCCGAGGACATGCGCATGCTCGCCGAACTGTACGTGGACCGCATGCTGATGACGGCGATCGCCTTCATGGAGGCGCCGGCCGGGGACACCGCTGCCGAGCGGCTCGTCGCCCAACGGGCCCGCAAGGAGCTCTACCTGATCCACCTGGGGCGACGGCACTGGCTGGACGCCTGAGGACGAATGGACACGTGCGTGCCATGGCCGGCCGACGGCACCACGGATCGGGGGCTTGATCAGCTGTCAGGTGCCGACCCCACGGGCCGGCCGGTGGGCGGAGCCGAGGTCACCGCTCGGGAGAGCCCAGGTCGAGCCAGTCGGGCGCGCCGGGAACGTCGTTGATGCTGAGCATGGCGTGCTCCTTCGGACGGGCGTCCTGTGCCCCGGTCGCGCCCAGTCCTGCGGCGGGCACTGACAGTGGCCCCCGTGCCGCTCCGTCAGCTCTGCCGCGGCTGGCTGGCGATGACGGCGAACAGCGCGCCGAAGGGGTCCGCGAGGTGCGCGAAGCGTCCGACGCCCTCGGCGTGCCGGGGCGCCATGACGACCTTCCCGCCGAGCTGCCCGGCCTTGGCGACCACCGCGTCGGCGTCCTCGACCTCGAAGTAGGGCAGCCAGCGCGGGGTGACGCCGGCCTCCCTCATCTCGCCGGTGATCTGCACGATCCCGCCCAGGGACGCCTCCCGGCCGCCGCCCGAGGTCGAGAGCACCGTGTAGCTGGTGGTGCCGAGGGGCACGTCCTGCGCCTGCCACTCGAAGACCGAGCCGTAGAAGTCGCGGGCCGCGGCGGCGTCCGGCGCGTACAGCTCCGCCCATCCGAGGCTGCCCGGCTCGGTGACCACGTCGAGGCCCTTGGTGTCGCGGGGCTGCCACACGGCGAACTCCGCTCCCCCGGGGTCGGTGAAGCCCGCCATCCGGCCGTTGGTGAAGACGTCGAAGGGCGCGAGGCGGACCGTGCCGCCGGCCTGCTCGACCGCCTTGGCGGTGGCGTCGGCGTCGGCCGTCTGGAAGTACAGCGTCCAGGAGGGCCGCACGCCCTCCCCGCTGGGCGGCCCGAAGGCGGCCACGGTCTTCCCGCCGAGGCGGAAGAAGCCGTAGCCGCCGGCCTCGGGCCCGAGCGGCTGTGCGTCCCAGGAGAAGAGACCGGTGTAGAAGGTGACCGCCGCCCCCGGGTCCGGGCTGCCCAGGTCGATCCAGTTCGGGGCGCCGTTGACGTACTGGGTGGTGAGCATGGCGGTCTCCTTGGCCTGCGTGCGTGCCCGGTGCTGCCGTGGTCCCGGTGTCCGTCCTCAGTCTGGCACCGGTGCCCGGCTCGCGCCGGGCGGCGTCACTTCCCCTGGGTGAACGCGTCGTAGGCCTTGAGTACCTCGTCCGTCGGACCGTCCATGCGCAGCGTGCCGTGCTCCAGCCAGATGGCACGGTCGCAGGTGTCGCGGATCGACTTGTTGTTGTGGCTGACCAGGAAGACCGTGCCGGCCTCCTTGCGCAGCTCGCGGATCCGCGCCTCGGAGCGCTTGCGGAACCGGTTGTCACCGGTCGCCAGCGCCTCGTCGATCATCAGGACGTCGTGGCTCTTGGCCGCGGCGATCGAGAAGCGCAGGCGGGCCGCCATGCCGGAGGAGTAGGTCCGCATCGGGAGCGAGATGAAGTCGCCCTTCTCGTTGATGCCGGAGAAGTCGACGATCGAGTCGTAGCGCTGCCTGACCTCTTCCTGCGACATGCCCATCGCGAGACCGCCGAGCATGACGTTGCGCTCGCCGGTCAGGTCGTTCATCAGCGCGGCGTTCACGCCGAGCAGCGAGGGCTGCCCCTGGGTGTACACCTTGCCGCTCTCCGCGGGCAGCAGGCCCGCGACCGCCTTGAGCAGGGTGGACTTGCCCGAGCCGTTGGAGCCGATGAGCCCGATGGACTCACCCCGGTAGGCGGTGAAGCTCACACCGCGCACCGCGTGCACCATGCGGACGTTCGGGTTGCCGCCCTTGCGGCGGATCAGCCGCGACAGGGCGTTGACCGCGGTGCCGCGGCCGGTACCCGCGCCGTGCACCCGGTACACGATGTGCAGGTCGTCCACGATCACGGTGGGGATGCGCTCAGCCACGGCCGTACCTCTCCTCAGCCTTCCAGAACCACACGAAGCCCCCGGCGCCCATGACCACGGCCCAGCCCAGGGCGACCGCCCACACGTGCGGGGGCAGCTGCTCGGAGGTGAAGCTGTCGATCAGCGCGAAGCGCATCAGGTCGATGTAGACCGCCGCCGGGTTCAGTCCGAGCAGGATCTTCGCGGCCTGCGGCGCGTGCGCCGCGAAGTGGCTGATGCTGTACATGACGCCGGAGGCGTACATCCAGGTCCGCAGGATGAACGGCATCAGTTGCGCGAGGTCGGTCATCTTGCTGCCGAGCCGCGCCATCACCAGCGCCAGGCCCGCGTTGAAGACCGACTGCAGCAGCAGCGCCGGGATCGCGAGCAGCCAGGACGGGCCCGGCACCTCGCCGGTCATCAGCACGATGGCGACGAGCACGATCATCGACATCAGCAGCTGCTGCAGTTGCATGATCGTCTGCGCGATCGGCAGGCTGGCACGGGGAAAGTGCAGGGCCCGCACCAGTCCGAGGTTGCCCGAGATGGCGCGGACACCCGCCATCACCGAGGACTGGGTGAAGGTGTAGACGAAGATGCCGGTGACCAGGAACGCGATGTAGTTGTCCACGCCGCGGTCGGTGCCCAGCAGCAGGCCGAAGATCAGGTAGTACACGGCCGCGTTGAGCAGCGGGGTCAGCACCTGCCAGAGCTGGCCCAGGCGGGCCCGCGTGTACTGCGCCGACACACGGGCCGTGGCGTACGAGGTGATGAAGTGCCGGCGTCCCCACAGCTGCCGCACGTAGGCACCCAGACTGGGACGGGCCCCGCTGACCGTGAGGCCGTGCTCGGCCGCAAGCGCAGCGGGGGACGGCGCCGGAACGCCGGGCGGCGCGGGCGCCGCTGAGGAGGACTCGATGTCAAGGCTCACGAGGGGGCGCTTCCGTTCGGGGGTGATGCGCGAGGGGGGCGGTAGTGCGCCGACGGAACGAGACCGTATCGTCGTTACCAGGACGTTAGACCACATGCGCGTTGGAACGCAACCGTTCCGTCCCGTCGTCGCGTAGGCTGCCGGACATGGCACCGGACACCGCACCCCCACGACGCGCCCCCGCCGGGGCGGCAGTGCTCCGAGACGATGTCACGGAGGCCATCCGCGCGGCCGTCTTCGAGGAGCTCGCGGCGGTCGGGTACGGCCGGATGTCGATCGAGGGCATCGCACGGCGCGCGGGCGTCGGCAAGGCCGCGGTCTACCGGCGCTGGCGCTCCAAGCTGCCGCTCGTCCTCGACGTGGTGTCCGCCGTCGCGGCGCTCGGCGTGCCGGCGCCCGCCACGGGCAGTCTGCTGGGTGACATAAGGATGCTGCTGGAGGTGACGGCGCGGGCGCTGCGGCATCCCGTCGCCTCGCAGATCATCCCCGACCTACTGGCGGAGGCCTCCCGTAACCCGGAGATCGCCGAGACCCTGCAGACCGCGCTGCGCGACACCCAGCGCGGCATCGCCACCGCCATCGTCGAGGCCGCCGTCCAACGCGGTGAGCTCCCCGCCGGCACGGACTGCGACCTCGCCCTCGACCTCATGGCCGGCCCCCTCTACTGGCGCCTGGCGGTCCTCCGCTCCCCCCTCACCCCCCGCTACCTCGACCGCCTCGCCGCCGCCACGGCCGCGGCCCTGGCGGCGTCGGCCTAGGTGTTCTGTCCGGGGCCAGGCCACAGGGTCGGCAGAAGCGTTCGCAGGGACCGGTGGGGTCAGCCGCGGGGGATGGCGAAGTCGTCGAGGCGGGCGCGTTCCGGGGCGAGGGAGGACCAGAAGCCGGGCCAGGCGAGGACGGCGAGGGCGGAGGTGGGGAACTTGTCGGCGGCGCGGAGCAGGGCGTCGGCGCGGGCCTCGCCCGTCAGGCGCAGGACGAGGTCCTGGACGCCCGGGTTGTGGCCGACCAGCAGGAGGGTGGCGACGTCGTCGGGGGCCTCGCGCAGGACGTCGAGGAGGGCGCGCGCTGTGGCGGCGTAGACCCGTTCGTCGAGTCGCACCGTCGGGGGCGGCGTGGCGCCCAGGGCCTCGGCGGCGAGTTCCCAGGTCTCCTGGGTGCGCCGGGAGGTCGAGCAGATCACGAGGTCGGGGATGTGCTCGGCCTCGCGCAGCCAGTGGCCGACGGCCGGGGCGTCGCGCCGGCCGCGGGGACCGAGGGGACGGTCGTGGTCGGGGACGTCCGGCGGCCAGGCGGACTTGGCGTGCCGCAGCACGACGAGCCGTCGCGGGCCCTCCCGGCGTCGTCTCACGACGGCACTCACGACCGCATCCCGCCGACCTCACTCGTCAGCTCCAGCGCCAGCACACGGTCCGCCTGGGCGAACGTCTCGAAGCGGGAGCCGTCCGGCAGGGCGGTCTCCGCCGCCAGGCGATCGAGGGTGGTGAGGTAGGAGGCGGTGTCGAGGTCCGCGGTCAGGGCCGCCTGGAGGTGCTCGACGTACTCGGCGCACATCGGCTTGGACGGCGACTCGGCCCAGCGGGCCACAGCGCCGCGCCACTGCCGGAGGCCGGTGTCCGCCGCATCGAGGACCCGCGGGGTCAGTTCCGCCGGGGCCCGGCGGTCCAGCCGGAGCAGCGCCAGCCGTACGGCGGGGCCCGCGGTCACCTCGTCCGGGTGAACCGGTCCCACGTCCAGGCGGGGGCCGCCGGTCTCGGTGCCCGCCGGGGCGACGTGCGCCCGGGCCGGGCCGGCCAGTGCCTCCTCGGCCTCGCGCGCGCTGTCTCCACGTGCCGCGGCGGGCCTGATACCCAGCGCGGCCGCGGCCGCGTCCAGGGCGGGGTCGGCCGGGCCCACCGAGGCGACCAGCACCTGCCCGCCGTAGGTCTCGGCCGTGCGCGCCAGTACGTCCGCCAGCAGCAGCACCCTCAGCGCGGTCGTCGCGCCCGCGGCGCCGATGTGGGCCAGCACGCGCAGCGGCACGCGCCGCCCCGGCTCCAGCTCCACGGGCTCGCCGTTCCTGCCGTCCACGATGCGCAGCACGCCTCCGAATCTAACCCGTACCTCTCTCCGGCGGGGGCGGGGGCGCAGGTTCCCTTCCCAGGTGACCGCGTCCTGGGCGGGATGCCGCCGGGGCCGCGTTCTCCCCGGCCGGGCAGCTTGGCGGTCCGGGCTGCGAACGCCTCTCACTCTCGGATTTCCGAGCGCAAGAGGCCCGTGAAACTCGCGTCCGAGGCGTCGCGTTGTCCCCGGGCGCGACTTACAGTTGCGCGTATCAGAGCAGAACGGGGGATTCGCCACGCGGCGCCTCTGGGAGGGCATATGACCCGCATCTCGGTGAAGGTGGACGGCACGGCCTACGAGGACGAGGTGGAGCCCCGCCTCCTACTCGTCCATTACCTGCGGGACCGGCTCGGTCTGACCGGTACCCCCGTCGGGTGCGACACCACGAACTGCGGTGCCTGCACGGTGGACCTCGACGGGAAGAGCGTGAAGAGCTGCTCCGTGCTGGCCGTGCAGGCCGACGGCGGCGAGGTGACGACGATCCAGGGGCTGGCCTCAGCCGACGGCGAGTGGCACCCGCTGCAGCGGGCCTTCCACGAGCAGCACGCCCTGCAGTGCGGTTTCTGCACCCCCGGCATGATCATGGCCGCGCGCGACCTGCTGCGGGACAACCCCGACCCCACGCCCGAGGAGGTCCGCGAGGGTCTGGAGGGCAATCTCTGCCGTTGTACGGGCTACATGAACATCGTGCGCGCCGTGCTCGCGGCCGCCGCCGAGGAACGACGGCAACAGGCCCCCGAGCCCGGCGCCGTGGCGGAGCACGCCCAACCGAGCACGGCCGGAAGCGGGGCGCCGGTATGACCGACCAGCTCACCGGACGCGAGCCCGAGGTCGGCCGCGCCCGGGTCCGCAAGGAGGACGCCCGGCTGGTGACCGGCCGGACCAACTGGACCGACAACATCACCGTCCCGGGCCTGCTGCACATGGCGATCCTGCGCAGCCCGATGGCACACGCCCGCATCGAGCGGATCGACGTCACGCCGGCCCTGGAACGGCCGGGCGTCGTCGCCGCGTACAGCGGCCGCGACCTGGCCGAGGGGCTCGGCTCGCTGCCGTGCGCCTGGCCCGTCACCGAGGACATCGTGCTGCCCGAGCACCCGCCGCTCGCCGTCGACGAGGTCCGGCACACCGGCGACCCGGTCGCGGTCGTCGTCGCCAGGGACCGCTACGCGGCCGCCGACGCACTGGAGGCGATCGACGTCGACTACGAGCCGCTGCCCCCGGTGCTCGACATGGAGGCGGCACTCGCCGAGGGCGCCCCGCTGGTCCACGCCGACAAGGGCACCAACCGCTGCTACACCTGGCCGCTGGCCACCGGCGAGGACTACGCGACGGTGCGCGAGCGGGCCGACGTGGTGGTGCGCCGGCGCTTCGTGCAGCAGCGGCTCATTCCCAACGCCATGGAACCGCGGGCCGTCGTGGCGGTCCCGCCGGGCGCCTCGGACCAGTACACCCTGTACTCCGCGACGCAGATCCCGCACATCGTGCGCGTGATGATGGCCGTGGTCACCGGCATCCCCGAGCACCGGCTGCGGGTGGTCGCGCCGGACGTCGGCGGCGGCTTCGGTTCCAAGCTCCAGGTGTACGGCGAGGAGGCGATCGGCCTGGCCGTCGCCCGGAAGCTGGGCCGTCCCGTGAAGTGGACGGAGTCCCGGTCGGAGGGCTACCTGGCCACCCACCACGGCCGCGACCAGATCCAGGACCTCGAGCTCGCCGCGACGCGCGAGGGCAGGCTGCTCGGCCTGAAGGTGGACCTGCTCGCCGACATGGGCGCGTACCTGATGATCGTGACGCCGGGTGTCCCGCTGCTCGGGGCGTTCATGTTCCCCGGCATCTACAAGATGGACGCCTACGACTTCACCTGTACGGGCGTCTTCACCACCAAGACCCCCACCGACGCTTACCGCGGCGCGGGCCGCCCCGAGGCGACGTTCGCGATCGAGCGCATGATGGACGAGCTCGCCGCGGAACTCGGCATGGACCCGGTGGAGGTCCGCCGCCGCAACTGGATCGGTCACCAGGAGTTCCCCTACACCACCATCGGCGGGCTGACCTACGACAGCGGGAACTACGAGGCGGCGACCGACAAGGCGCTCGCCCTCTTCGGCTACGACGACCTGCGGTCCGAACAGCGCAAGCGCGAGGAGCACGGCGACCGGGTGCGGCTCGGCATCGGCGTGTCGACGTACACGGAGATGTGCGGGCTCGCGCCCAGCCGGATCCTGCGCGACCTGCGCTACGGCGCGGGCGGCTGGGAGGCGGCGTCCATCCGCATGCTGCCCACCGGCAAGGTGGAGGTGCTGACCGGCACCAGCCCGCACGGGCAGGGCCATGTGACGAGCTGGAGCCAGATCGCGGCGGACGTGCTGGGCGTGCCCTTCGAGGACGTCGAGGTGCTGCACGGCGACACGCGCACGGTCCCGCAGGGCATGGACACCTACGGCTCGCGCTCGCTGGTCGTCGGCGGGGTGGCCGTGCACCGCGCCGCGCGGAAGGTGGTGAACAAGGCCCGGAAGGTCGCCGCCCACCTGCTGGAGGCGAGCATGGACGACCTGGACTTCGCGGACGGCGTCTTCTCGGTCAAGGGTTCCCCGGACGCGCGCAGGACCATCCAGGAGGTGGCGTTCGCGACGTTCACCTCGCACGACCTGCCCGACGGGCTGGAACCGACGATCAACGCCGAGCACGTGGAGGACCCGGAGGCCTTCTCCTACCCGCACGGCACGCACCTGTGCGCGGTGGAGGTGGACACCGAGACCGGGCGGGTGCGGATCCGCAGTTACGTGTGCGTGGACGACGTCGGCAAGGTCGTCAATCCGATGATCGTGGAGGGCCAGGTGCACGGCGGTCTCGCCCAGGGCATCGCCCAGGCCCTGTTCGAGGAGGCCGTGTACGACACGGAGGGAAACCTGGTCTCCGGCACCATGGCCGACTACCTCGTGCCCTGCGCGGCCGACCTGCCCGACTTCCTCACCGACCGTACCGAGACGCCGGCGACGACCAACCCGCTGGGTGTGAAGGGTGTCGGCGAGGCCGGGACGATCGCCTCGACCCCCGCGGTGGTCAACGCCGTGGTCGACGCCCTGCGGCCGCTGGGCGTCACGGACGTGCCGATGCCGTGCACGCCGGAGCGGATCTGGCGGGCCCTGGGGGACGCGCGGTCCGCCCGTCCGGAGGAGGGCAGCTCATGATTCCCGCGTCGTTCGACTACGCCAGGCCCCGCACCGTGGAGGAGGCGGTGGGGCAACTCGCGCTCGCCGGGGACGAGGCGAAGGTGCTCGCCGGCGGCCAGAGCCTGCTGCCGATCCTGCGGCTGCGGCTCGCCTTCCCCGAACTCGTCGTGGACATCGGCCGCATCCCCGCCCTGCGCGGGGTACGGGTCGACGGGGACCACCTCGTCATCGGCGCCCTCACCTCGCACCACGATGTCGTGCACGACCCGCTGGTGCGGCGGCACGCCGGGCTTCTGGCCGCCGCCACGGCCACGGTGGCCGATCCGGCGGTGCGTCACCGCGGCACGATCGGCGGCGCCCTCGCCCATGCCGACCCGGCCGGGGACGTGCCCGCGGCCGTCCTGGCCCTGGACGCCGAACTGGTCCTCCAGGGGCCGGACGGGCGGCGGACCGTCCCGGCGCGGGAGTTCTTCACCGACTACCTGCAGACGGCACTGCGGCCGGACGAACTGCTGGTGGAGGTGCGGGTGCCCAAGGCGGACGCCTGGGGTTTCCGCTACGAGAAGTTCCAGCTCAGCGCCCAGGCCTGGGCCGTGGTGGGGGTAGCCGCGCTGGTCCGGCGCGACGACGGCCGGATCGTCGAGTCCCGCGTGGGACTGTCGAACATGGGGCCCACCCCGGTGCGCGCCACCGCCTGCGAGGCGGCCCTGGCGGGCGCCGAAGCGGCACCGGAGGCGGTGGCCTCGGCCGCCGACAGCGCGGCGGAGGGCACCCGTCCGGCGTCCGACCTGTCGGCGTCCGCCGCGTACCGGGAGCACCTGGCGAGGGTGCTGACCCGCAGGGCCGTGCTCGCCGCGGCGGACCTGACATGAGGAGCGGACGCAGCGCATGACCTGGCCGGCGCACGGGAATCCGCCGGGGTGGACCGCCCCGGCGGGCCCCTCCTGCGGGCCGCTTCCCCTGACGACGGCGCGTGCCGGGGCGGTGGGACCCCACGGCCCCGGCGCCCCGCCGTCGGCCCCGGCCACCGGCCCCACACCTGCCGCTTCCGCGTCGCCCGCCGCCGTGGACGGGGCGGTGGACGGGTCCATGCCGGGGATCGCCGGCCCCGAGCAGCTGCGGGCCCGGCTGGAGGAGACCGGCTATCTGGTCGACGACGGCCTCGCCGTCGCCTGCTACCTGGCGCTGACGCTGCACCGCCCGATCTTCTGCGAGGGCGACGCGGGTGTCGGCAAGACCGCGCTGGCGCACGCGCTCGCCGAGGCGCTCGGCGCGCCGCTGATCCGTCTGCAGTGCTACGAGGGCATCGACGCGTCGCAGGCGCTGTACGACTGGGACTTTCCGCGGCAGTTGCTGCACCTGCGGGCGGCCGAGGCGGCGGGCGTCAGCGACCCCGACACATTGGAGGGCGAGCTGTACAGCCGGCGGTTCCTGCTGGCACGGCCGCTGCTGCGGGCGCTGGAGACCAGCCCGTCGGTGCTGCTGGTCGACGAGATCGACCGCGCGGACGACGAGTTCGAGGCGTTCCTGCTGGAACTGCTGTCGGAGTACTCCGTCACCGTCCCCGAACTGGGCACCCTGCGGGCGCAGTCGCCGCCCGTGGTGGTACTGACGTCCAACCGGACGCGTGAGGTGCACGACGCCCTGAAGCGGCGCTGCCTCTACCACTGGTTCGAGCACCCCGGCTTCGAGCGGGAGCTGGCGATCGTGCGGCGCAGGCAGCCGCACGTGGCGGCGCGGCTGGCGGCGCAGGTCACGGCCGTGGTGCAGTGCCTGCGGGAGCAGGACCTGGTGCGGCCGCCGGGGGTGGCCGAGACCATCGACTGGGCGGAGGCGCTGGCCGCGCTGGGGGCCACGGAACTCGACGCGGACCTGGCGATGACCACCCTCGGCTCGGTGCTGAAGTACCGCGAGGACGCGGAGCGGGCGCGCTCGCTCGACCTGTCGGAGATCCTCGCCGCGCGGGCGGGCGGGTCGCGGTGAGCACGGTGCGCACGGTCACCGCGGACGGCACGGCGGCAGTGGTGGGCTTCGCCCGCGCCCTGCGGGCCGCCGGGGTGCCGGCCGGCCCCGACCGGGTGGCCGCCTTCCTGGCCGCGCTCGGCCGACTCGACCCGGCGCGGCGCCGCGACGTGTACTGGGCGGGCCGGCTCACGCTCTGCGGCGGCCCGGACGACCTGGAACGCTACGACCGGGTCTTCGCGGCCTTCTTCGACGGCGAGCGGCCGCCACCCCGCCGGGTACACCCCGCGGTCCGCCCGGTGCGCCCGCCTGCCGTACCGCGGGCCGTGCCCGCGGAGCGGGTTACGGACGAGGAGGGGGGAAAGGGGCCCGGCGTGACCGCGCTCGCCAGCGCGACGGAGGTGCTGCGGCATCGTGACGTGGCCGCCATGACGGCGGCCGATCGGGCCCAACTGAACCAGCTGCTGGCGGTGTTCGCCCTGGACGGTGAGCCGCGCCGTAGCTCCCGGCGCCGTCCGGCGCGCCGGGGTGACGTGGATCCACGGCGTACCGTACGGGAGTTGCTGCGCCGGGGCGGTGAGCCGGCCGTGCTCCTGCGGCGGGCCCCGGCCCGCAAGCCGCGCCGGGTGGTGCTGCTGCTGGACGTCAGCGGGTCGATGGCACCGTACGCGGACGCGCTGCTGCGGTTCGCGCACGCCGCCGCGCACGGTTCGCGCGGCCGCACGCCCACCGAGGTCTTCACCCTCGGCACCCGGCTGACCCGGGTCACCCGTGAGATGGCGCGCCGGGATCCGGACGCGGCGATGGCCGCGGTCGGGGCGGCGGTGCCCGACTGGAGCGGCGGGACCCGGCTCGGCGAGACACTGCGGGCGTTCCTGGACCGCTGGGGGGCACGGGGGACGGCGCGCGGCGCGGTGGTCGTGCTGCTGTCGGACGGCTGGGAGCGCGGTGACCCCGCCCTGCTGGCCGCGCAGATGCGGCGGCTGGCACGGCTGGCGCACCGCGTGGTGTGGGCCAACCCCCGCAAGGCCGGACCGGGGTACGCCCCGCTGGCGGCGGGGATGGCGGCGGCCCTGCCGAGCGTCGACGCCTTCGTGGAAGGGCACAGTCTGGGCGCGCTGGAACGTCTGGCCGCCGTGGTGAGAGGAGCCGACGGTGCGTGAGATCCTTCCTGCGCTGAACGACTGGTACGCCTCGGGCACCCCTTTCGGGCTGGCCACGGTGGTGGCGGTGAGCCGCAGCGCGCCGCGCGGGCCGGGCGCGGCGATGGCGGTGGGGCCGGACGACGAGGTCGTCGGCAGCGTCTCCGGGGGCTGTGTGGAGGGCGCGGTCTTCGAACTGGCCAAGGAGGTCGTCGAGTCGGGCGAGGCCCAGCTGCACACCTTCGGCTACAGCGACGCCGACGCCTTCGAGGTCGGCCTGACCTGCGGCGGTGAGATCACCTTGCTGGTCCGTCCGGTGTCCCCGGCCACGGACGCGGGCTTCGCCGAGGTGGCGGCCTCCGTCGCCGCGCACCGACCCGTGGTCACCGTGACGGTGCTGGACGGTCCCGCGCCGCGCGGCGCCACGCTCACGGTGTGGCCGGACCGGGTCGCGGGCACCCTCGGCTCGGAGGGCCTGGACGCGGCGGTCACCGACGACGCCCGCGGTGAGCTGGCCCGGGGCGGGACCGGACAACGCCACTACGGCCGGCACGGCGAGCGGCGCGAGGACGACGTGACGGTGTTCCTGCAGTCCTTCGCCCCGCCGCCGCGGATGCTGGTGTTCGGCGCGATCGACTTCGCGGCGGCGGTGGCGCGCATCGGGCTGTTCCTCGGTTACCGGGTGACCGTCTGCGACGCGCGTCCGGTGTTCGCGACCCCGAAGCGCTTCCCCGAGGGCGCGGAGGTCGTCGTCGACTGGCCGCACCGCTACCTGGGCGGCACGCAGACCGACGACCGCACGGTGGTGTGCGTCCTCACCCACGACCCCAAGTTCGACGTTCCGCTGCTGGAGGTCGCCCTGCGCCGCCCTGCCGCGTACATCGGTGTCATGGGCAGCCGGCGGACCCACGACGACCGTCTCAAACGGCTGCGCGACACGACGCTCCGCCCGGCCGAACTGGCCCGGCTGCGCTCGCCGATCGGGCTGGACCTGGGTGCGCGCACTCCCGAGGAGGTCGCCGTGTCGATCGCCGCCGAGATCATCGCGCTGCGCTGGGGCGGCAGCGGCACCCCGCTGTCGGGCACGGCCGGCGCGATCCACCCTCCGGTGCTCAGGCCGGTGTGACGAGGAGAGGAGGAGATCATGGAACTGCACCACGAGTTCGGGGTCCCCGTCCCGGTGGCGGACGCCTGGCGGGCGCTGCTGGACATCGAGCGCGTCGCGCCGTGCATGCCGGGCGCGACGGTGGAGGAGTACGACGGCGAGACCGTGAAGGGCACGGTGAAGGTCAAGGTCGGCCCGGTGACGGTGACCTACCGCGGCACGGCCGTCTTCGAGGAACGGGACGGGACCGCGCACCGCGTCGTGCTGGCCGCCCGCGGCAAGGAGGTCCGCGGCCAGGGCACGGCGCGGGCGACGGTGACCGGCACGCTGACGGAGAAGGACGGCGCGACCGTCGTCTCGGTGACCACCGACCTGGCGGTGACCGGCCGTCCCGCGCAGTTCGGGCGCGGCGTGATGGCCGAGGTGGGCGACCGCATCATCGGCCAGTTCGCCGACTGCCTCGCAAGCCGCCTGGCCGCCCCGCAGCCCGCGGCCGGGAGCGAGGACACCGCCGGGGAAGCGCCCCCCGTGCCACCGGAGCACGCTGACGAACCGCTCGACCTGCTCAGGGTCGCCGGCGCCCCGGTCGCCAAACGCGCCGCGGTGGCGGGGCTGCTGGCCGCGGCCGTCGCCGCGGCGGTCGTCGTCGTCCTGCGACGACGCCGCTGACGCTACGAGGTGGGTCGGCGGGACAGCCGGACCACCAGCGGGCTCAAAAGTTGATCATGTGGCCGGCGAGACCGTGGACGGCCTCCTGGACGGCCTCGCTCAAGGTCGGGTGGCCGTGCACGTTGCGGGCCACTTCGGCGGCCGTGAGGTCCCACTTCTGGGCGAGCGTCAGCTCCGGCAGCAGCTCGGTGACCTCGGGGCCGATCAGGTGCCCGCCCAGGAGCTCGCCGTACTTCGCGTCGCTGATGAGCTTCACGAAACCGCTCGCGTCGCCGAGGCCGTGCGCCTTGCCGTTGGCGGTGAAGGGGAACTTGGCCACGCGCACGTCGAAGCCGCGCTCGCGGGCCTGCGCCTCCGTCCACCCGAAGCTGGCGATCTGCGGCTGGCAGAAGGTGACGCGCGGGATCATCACGTAGTCCAGCGACATGGTCTCGGCGTCCGCGATGGTCTCGGCGGCGACCACGCCCATGGCCTCGGCGGCATGCGCGAGCATCAGCTTCGCGGTGACGTCGCCGATGGCGAAGATGTGCGGGACGCTGGTGCGGCAGAACTCGTCGATGTCGATGGCACCGCGCTCGGTGAGCCGGACCCCGGTCTGCTCCAGGCCGTAGCCGGAGATCCGCGGCTGGAAGCCGATGGCCTGGAGCACCTTGTCGGCCTGGAGCGTCTGCCGCTGGCCGCCGGTGGTCACCATGACCTTCACCGCGTCGCCGGCGTCGTTGATCGCCTCCACCCGGGTCGAGGTGAGCACGTCGATGCCCAGCTTGCGGTACTGGCGCGAGAGTTCGGCCGAGACCTCCTCGTCCTCCAGCGGCACGATCCGGTCCAGGAACTCCACGAGGGTCACCTTCACCCCGTAGTTGTGCAGGACGTACGCGAACTCCACACCGATCGCCCCGGCGCCCGCGATGAGCATGCTCCCCGGGAGCGTGTCCGTCATGATCTGCTCCTCGTACGTCACGACCCGCTCGCTGAGCGAGGTGCCGGGGAGCAGCCTGGTGGTGGCGCCGGTGGCGATGACGCAGTGGTCGAAGGTGACGGTCTCGCTGCCGCCGGAGCCCAGCGCGACGTGGAGGGTGTGGTCGTCGGTGAAGGTGCCGTGGCCCTCGAGCTTCGTGATGTCGTTCTTCTTCATCAGGAAATGGACGCCCTTGACCCGGCCGTCGGCGACCTTGCGGCTGCGCGCGAAGGCCTCGCGGTAGTCGAAGCTGACCTCGCCGTTCACCCGGATGCCGAAGGTCTTGGCCTCCTTGGTGAAGATGTGCGCCAGTTCGGCGTTGCGCAGCAGGGCCTTGGAGGGGATGCACCCGACGTTGAGGCACACCCCGCCCCAGTAGCGCTCCTCGACGATCGCCGTCCGCAGGCCCAGCTGGGCGGCCCTGATGGCGGCGACATACCCCCCGGGCCCCGCGCCCAGGACGACGACGTCAAAGTGTGTGCTCATGCGGCGACCCCTGTGTGGACCACGGTGCGGAAGCTCGAGCGGGCCGGAGTGTCCCGTGGCCCACGATCACGCGCCGGGGGCGGCCGCGCAACACGGAGGAGGCGTCTGCCGCGTCACATCGGCCGCCCGGCGTACTCCGGGTCGACGGCGGGTCAGTTGTTCGCCGGGAACTGACGGGCGAGCGTGTCGCCGGCGGAGACCGCCGTGGCGCGGCTCTCGATCGGCGAGACGGAGGAGTTCTTGAAGGGGATGTACGTCACGCCGGACTCCGCCCCGCCGGCCTCCGGGTCCGGGTCGATGCCGAGGGCCTGCGCGGTGGCGTAGGAGGTCGCGCCGGTGCATCGCGGTGGGGCCGGTGTCATCGACGACGGCCGACTCGACGCGGCCGCCGTACACGACGACGACACCGCCGCCCTTGATGCCGGCGCCGCGGTGGTCCCGGGACGAAGGTCCCGCCGGCAAAGGACCCGGACATGACCGAAAGACCGAGGGCGCGCCGCCGCGCGCCCCCTACGGTGGGGGCTGATCCGCATGCCCGGCATGCGCCGGCCGGACCCAGGAGGTACCACCGTGGCACTGACGACCCGGGCGACCCGAGCCCTCGGAGCAGTCGCGGCGGTGACGCTCGCCGGAGCCGCTCTCGCCGCCTGCGGCACGGAGCACATGATGCGGAGCGCCGGTGCCACCGCGTCCGCGCCCTCCGTCCGGGCCGCCGCGCCGGCCTCGCCCTCCGCGCTTTCCTCCGCCCCCACCGCCCCCTCCGCGCCCTCCGCGCCTTCCTCCGCCCCCACCGCGCCGTCCGGCACACCGGGCGCGGCCCGCACCCCGGCGGGCACCGCGCGCCACGACGCCGCCCCGGGTACCGGCCGGCGGCCGGCCCCCGGGCACCGCACGGCCTCGCCCCGCGGCACGGCGGCCCACGGCACCGCGGTCCAGGCACCCGCCCGTGGCACGGTCGTGACCGCGCGCTCGATCCAGCACGGCGTGGAGGCCCCGGGCAGGTCGGTGGCCCTCACCTTCGACGACGGCCCGGACCCGGTGTGGACCCCGAAGGTCCTCGACGTGCTCGCCCGGCACCACGCCAAGGCCACGTTCTGCGAGATAGGCCCCAACGCCCGGGCCCACCCCGACCTGGTGCGGCGGATCACCGCCGCGGGCCACCGGTTGTGCGACCACTCCGTCCACCACGACGAGGCGCAGAGCCGCAAGTCGGAGGAGTACAACCGCCACGAGATACTCGACGCACAGAGCGAGATCTCCCGCGCCGCCGGCTCCGGCGACACATCACTGTGGTACTACCGGGCCCCCGGCGGCGACTTCTCCCCCTCGATCCGCGCCATCGCCGCCGGCCACGGACTGCGCCCGCTCGGCTGGACCGTCGACTCCGACGACTGGCGCCGCCCCGGCGTGGACGCCATCCTCGCGACCGTGAACTCCGAGCTGAAGCCGGGCGCCATCGTGCTCATGCACGACGGCGGCGGCGACCGCAGCCAGACCGTGCGGGCGCTGGAGACCCTGCTCGACCGGCTCGACACGGCCGGCTACACCTACACCTTCCCCCAGCGCTGATCCGGGACCCGGACCGGAACGCGCGACGTGCCGCGTCGCGCCGCCCACGGGCGCGTCGCACCATGAGCACATGGCAACCGGCACCGCCATCCACGCAGGGACCGTGATCAACCTGCGCGACCTTGGCGGCATCCCGCTGGCCGGTCCCGGAGCGGGGCACGCGGTCAGGTCCGGGACGGTCCTGCGCTCCGGCCGGCTCGACCGCTACGACCCGGCCACCGATCCCCGTGTGGCGGACCTGGGCATCAGGACCGTGGTCGACCTGCGCACCGCCGGGGAGCGCGGCGCCGCCCCCGACGTGCTGCCCGCCGGCGCCCGGCTCTTCGTCGCCGACGTCTTCGGCGACGACCCGCACATGGCCCCGGCCCGGCTGAGGACGCTGCTCCGCGACCCGGCACGGGCCGGCCGGGAGCTCGGCGGCGGACGTGCCGAGGACCTGATGGCGGAGGCGTACCGCCGTATGGTGACCTCCCCGACAGCCTGCTCCGCGTACCGCGCGCTGCTGGAGACCGCCGCCGACCCGGCGGCCCGGCCGGTGCTGTTCCACTGCACGGCGGGCAAGGACCGTACGGGCTGGGCGAGCACGCTGCTGCTGACGCTGCTGGGCGCGGACCCGGCCGTGGTACGCGGCGAGTTCCTGGCGGTGAACGCCGCCGTGCAGGCCGCCTACAGCACCCACCTGCGGCGATTCATGAAGTCGGGCGGGGATCCCGGCATCGCCGCCGCGGTCCTGGAGGTGCGGGAGCGCTACCTCGACGCCGCGCTCGGCGCGGTCGCGGAGGGCTGGGGCGATATGACGGCGTACGCCCGGCACGGGCTGCGCCTGCCCGACCCCGCTGTGGCGCGCCTGCGCGAGGGGCTGATCGAGTTCGTGGGAGACGGAGGGAGCGTCACGCGTTCTTCTCACACCCCGTGACGTTTCCCCGCACACGGGCTGCGCCGGGGCCCCGGAGGCGGTGTAATGACCCCGTGGTCAGCGACGGCGCGAAAGGACGCAGAGTTCGGGCGCTGTCCGCCGAGCTCGCGCTCAAAGCGCTCCGATCCGACCTTGGCCACTCCGCCCGCCTGCGATCCGTCATCGAACAGGCGCTGGTCTTCACCGGCGCGACCCACGTCGCCGTGTACGCACCCTCGGAGACCGGCGGGAAGTTGTGCCTGGTCGCCTCGGCCGGGGTGCCGCGCGCCCTGCACGGGCTGCGCCAGAGCTACGCGACGGACGGCGACTCCCCCATGGCCGTCTGCGTGCGCCAGGACCGCGTGGTGTCCGCGGGTCCGGCGGAGGTCGCCCGGATGGCCGGGAACGGGACCCCGGAGCCGCTGGAGGTCTCGCTGACCGCCCTGCCGCTGCGGGCGGACCACGTGAGCGTCGGCTGCCTGGTCGCGGTCACGGACCAGCCGGGCGGCTTCGACGCCGAGGACCGGCAGAGCCTCGGACTCTTCGCCACCGCGATAGGCCACCCCGGCCCCATGCCCGGCGGCGCTTGCGGCGAGGCCGGTCCGGTGGCCGCGGCGGAGCCCCGGGGCACCGGGTTCACCCTCGACATGGACACCGGCTGGATCAACGTGGGCGACGATGTGCTCGCCCTGTTCGGCCTGGAGCCCTCGGGGTTCGACGGCAGGGTGGAGACGCTGCTCGCGCTGACCGTTCCCGAGGACCTACCCGCGCTGATGTCGGTGGTGGAGGCCGGGCACATGGCCACCGGCGAACGCGAGTTGGAGTTCCGCATCCGCCGGCCCTCGGGGGAGTTGCGCTGGCTGCGGCTGCGCGGCCGAGTGCTGTTCGCCCCGGACGGCCGCCCCGTACGGCTGCTCGGCACGGTCGGGGACGCCTCGCGGATGCGGGCCGGGGTCAACGACGTGGGCAGGGTGCAGCAACTCGCCGCCGACCTGGCCAACGCCGCGACCGTGCGGGACGTCAGCGCGGTCGTGGTGAAGGCACTGCGGCGCCCGCTGAACGCCGATCGGGTCGCGCTCGCGGAGCTGGAGAACGACCGGTTGGTGGTCACCGTCCTCGACCCGGCGGCCCCCTCGGCGTGGCCCGAGGTGTGGCACACCGAGTGGCGTTCGGACTGGCCGGACGCGCCCACCCGGGCCATGCCCACGCTGGCGGCCGCGCTGCGCGAGGGCCGGGTCGGCTTCTGGCCGGCCGGGGCGCCGCTGGAGTCCACGCTGGCCGGGGTGGGGCCCGGCGGCCTCGCGGTGCTGCCGCTCCCCGCGGCCGGACGGGTCGTCGGATGCTGCCTGCTCGGCTGGGACCAGCCCCACGAGTTCGGCCCGGACGAACGCGCCGTGCTGACCGCCGCGGCCGGCCTGGTCGGCCAGGCGCTGGTCCGCGTACGGGCCTTCGACGCCGAGCACGAACTGGTCGGCACCCTGCAGCGCACCCTGCTGCCGCGCCGGCTCCCCGTGCTGCCGGGCGGGGTCGCGGTCGCCCGGTACCTGCCGACGACCGGCGGGCTGGAGGTCGGCGGCGACTGGTACGACGTCATACCCCTGCACGACCACCACGTCGCCCTGGTCATCGGCGATGTCCAGGGGCACAACGCCGGGGCCGCCACACTCATGGGCCAGATGCGCACCGCGATCCGCGCCTACGCCGTGGAGGGCCACTCCCCCGACGTCGTCGTGTCCCACGCCAACCGCCTGCTCATGGGCATGGAGACCGATCTCTTCGCGACCTGTTGCTACGTCAGCATCGACATGGAGGAGGGCAGTGCCTGGTGCGTGCGCGCCGGTCACCTGCCCCCGGTGCTGCGGCTGCCGGACGGCGGCACACAGATCGTGGAGGGCGACGGCGGGCCCCCGCTGGGCGTCGTCGACGACGCGGACTTCCCGCTGATCCCCCTCCGGCTGCGCAACGGCACCGTACTCGCGCTGACCACGGACGGCCTGGTCGAGACCGCCGAACTCCCCATGGATGAGGGCATCTCACGGATGGCACGCGAGATGTCCGAGGCAGACCCCTCCCACCTCGGCCGCATGGCCGACGCCCTGCTGAGCGGCGCGACCCGCAGCGACGACGTGGCGCTGCTGCTCATGCGCTACGACGGCATGGCCGTCAAGCCCATACGCGAGAGCTGGACGGTGTGGCGGCTCCCCGACGCCGCCTCGCACGCCCGCCGGTTCACCGCCCGCACCCTGCGCGCGTGGGGGCTGGGCGAGGCGGCCGACACCGTGCTGCTCGTCGTCTCGGAACTGGTCACCAACGCCCTGGTGCACACCGACGGCCAGGTGCGGCTGGACATCACCCTCACTGGCGACCGTTTGCGGATCGCCGTGGGCGACGCCTCGCCCCGGACCCCGGTCAAGCCGGCGATCGTCAACTGGCACGACACGGGCGGCCGCGGCATCCTCCTCGTCGAGGCCCTGTCGGCCGCGTGGGGCACGATGCCCCTCAGCGGCGGCAAGCAGGTGTGGTGCGACATCCCCGTCCACCCCCCGCGCCCCGAAGCGGCCGACTGACGCGGCCGCCCGCTCCGCGGCGCGTGACGCGGGCCGAAGGACCCGGCCCCGGGGCCGGCGTGCCCCTCACCCAAGACCCCCTCCGATCGTCCGCGCAGGCCCGCGGGCGCCGGTTGCGCGGGCGCGAGCATGGGCCGCAGCCCCGGCCGGGCAGGGCGCCCCGCCCCCGAGGTTCCGTTCCGCACGCCTCAGGCAACGGGTAGCCGGTGCCGGGGCGGAGGTCGGAACGGGGCTGCGGGGGCACTGCCCGGGGGCGGTGGGCCCGGTGCTCCAACGGCGACCTGCAGCACCTCTTCCCGACATGCCGACCAGTCGGTATCGTGCGGCCACCCCGGGGCACCGACGCCCACCCGCGCCCGCACACGCACCCGCTCGCCACGGGAGCCCTCCCGAACGGCAGGCCACCGCGCCGACCCCGACCCCGACCCCGCCTCCCGATCCGCCCCTCTCGTCCCGCACCACCCCGCCGAACTCCCAAGGAAGGGTGACTGGTGGAAAGCCTCCTGCGCATCGACGGACTCGAGGTCTCCTTCGGGGGCCTGTCCGCACTCGATGCGGTGTCCCTGTCGGTCCGGCCGGGCGAAGTGCTCGGCGTCATCGGGCCCAACGGGGCCGGAAAGACGACCCTGTTCAACGCCGTGTGCGGCTTCGTACGCCCGGCCGCCGGCACCCTGCACTGGCAGGACCGGGCCCTGCCCTGGCCCCGCCCGCACCAGCTGGCCCGGCTCGGCATCGCCAGGACCCTGCAGGGCCTGGGGCTGTTTCCCCGGCTGACCGTGCTGGAGAACGTCATGGTCGGGGCGACCCGGCACGCGCGGGCGGGCTTCGCCTCCGCACTGCTGGGCCTGCCCCGTTCGGACCGCGACGAACGGCTGCTGCGGCACCGTTCGCTGGCCGTCCTGCGGGAACTCGGCGCGGAGGACGCCGCCGGCCGGCTCCCCGGCGAACTCCCCTACGGCGTGCAGAAGCAGGTCGCGCTCGCCCGGGCGCTGGTCGGCGAGCCGCGGCTGCTGCTGCTCGACGAACCGGCCTCGGGGCTCTCCGAGGACGGCATGCGCGCACTGGGCGAAATCATCTCCGGGCTGCGCGAACGGATGGCGGTCATCCTCGTCGAGCACCACATGGACCTGGTCATGCGGGTCTGCGACCGGGTCCTCGTCCTCGACTTCGGCAAGGTCATCGCCTACGGCACCCCGGACGAGGTGCGCGACGACCCGCTGGTGACCGAGGCGTACCTCGGCGACGAGGTCACCGCGGGAACACCGGCGCCGGCCGAGCCCGGGTCCCGAGAGGAGTCCTCCCGTGCTTGAGGTCCGCGAACTCGTCGTCTCCTACGGCATGGTGCGGGCCCTGGACGAGGTGTCACTCACCGTGGACCAGGGCAGCGTCACCGCCGTGCTCGGCGCCAACGGCGCCGGCAAGACCACCCTGCTGCGCGCCGTCAACGGACTCGTCCGGCCGCGCTCCGGCAGCGTCCTGCTCGACGGCGCCGACATCACCGGGCTGCCCGTCGAGGAGGTCGTACGCCTGGGTCTGGCCCACGTGCCGGAGGGCCGCGGGGTCGTCACCGAGCTGACCGTCCACGACAACCTCCGGCTGGGCGTCCTGTGGCGGGACCGGCGTGAGCGCAGGGCGCTGCAGTCCGCCGGCCTGGAGGAGGTGTACGCCCTCTTCCCCGCCCTGGCCGAGCGGCGCGCGCGGCTCGCGGAGACGCTCTCCGGCGGCGAACGGCAGATGCTCGCCATCGGCAGGGCGCTGATGACCCGGCCGCGGCTGCTGCTGCTCGACGAGCCGTCGCTGGGGCTCGCGCCCCGCGTCACCGCCCAGATCCTCGCCGTCCTGCGGGAGTTGCGGGAGCGGCAGGGGCTCACCGTACTCCTGGTGGAGCAGAACGCGCGCAGCGCCCTGTCCGTCGCGGACCACGGCGTCGTACTGAACCTGGGGCGGGTGGTCGCGGCCGACGCGGCCGCGCGCCTCGCCACCGCGGACGACCTCCGCCACGCCTACCTGGGGTTCTGAATGTATTTCATCAATCTGACATTGGGCGGGGTGAGCAGCGGCATCGTCTACGCGGCGGTCGCGCTGGCCCTGGTGCTCATCTGGCGGGCGACCCGGATCGTCAACTTCGCCCAGGGCGGCATGCTGATGATCACGACCTTCGTCGCCCTCGGCGTGATCCACGCGACCGGTTCCTACTGGCTGGGGCTGCTGGCCGCCCTCGCCTCGGGCTTCGTCCTGGGGGCCGTCGTGGAACGGGTGCTCGTCCGCCCGGTCGAGAACGGGCCGCCGATGAACGCGGTCATCGTCACCCTCGGCCTGCTGCTGTTCCTGCAGGCGGTGGCCGGGATGGTGTGGGGCGGCTCGCCGCGCTCCTTCCCGCCGCTGCTGGGCATCAAGGGCTTCACGGTGGGCGACGCCCGGTTGCTGCTGTCGCCCTCGGACATGTTCGTGATCGGGGCCGTGCTCGTGGTGATGGCACTGCTCGTGCTGCTCTTCCGGGTCACCCCGGTGGGGCTGCGGATGCGGGCGGCTGCCTTCTCCCCCGAGGTGGCCCGGATGTTCGGGGTGCGGGTCGGGCGGGTGCTCACGCTGGGGTGGGCGCTGGCGGGGGCGGTCGGGGCGCTCGCCGGGGTCCTGGTGGCGCCGTCGACCTTCGTCGGGCCCAACCAGTTCGACGCGGTGCTGGTGTTCGGCTTCGCCGCCGCGGTGGTCGGCGGGCTGGACAGCCCGCCCGGGGCGGTGGTCGGCGGGCTCGTGGTCGGGCTCACCCTCTCCTACGTCTCGGGGTATCTGGGGTCCGAGGTCGCGCTGCTGGGCGCGCTGGCGGTACTGATGACGGTGCTGATGATCCGGCCCAACGGCCTGTTCTCACGCGCCTCCGTGCGACGGGTGTGAGGGCCGATGACCGACACGACGGACACGAAGGACCCGGGGTCCCCGCCCGGGGGCCCGGCCGCGGCCGGGCTGAGGGCCCGGTTCCGCGGGCCGATGGACCGCACCGCGGTGCGGCACCTGGTGCCCGCGCTGCTCGGGCTGCTGGTGGTCTACGGCGTCAGCGCCCTGCTGTCGCCGTACCAGAACCTGGAGGTCGCCACCGTCGCCACGTATGTGTGCGCGGTCGCCGGGCTGACCGTCCTGACCGGGACCAACGGCCAGATCTCACTGGGCCACGGCGCGCTGATGGCGGTCGGCGCCTACGGGACCGGCCTGTTCCTCACCGAACTGGGCTGGTCGCTGGCCGTCTCGCTGCCGGCGGGCACGGCGGTCACGGCCGCCCTCGGAGCGCTGGTGGGCACCGCGGCGGCCCGGCTGCAGGGCCCGTACCTCGCGGGTGCGACGCTCACCCTGGCCGTCGGGCTGCCGGCACTGGCCAACTACCGCCACCTGACCGATCTGCTGGGCGGCGAGAACGGACTCATGGTGGCCTCGCCCCCGCCGCCGGAGGCGCTGGGCCCGTACTTCCCGCTGGAGCGCTGGCAGGCCTGGGTCTGCGTGCTGTGCGCGGTGGTCGTCCTGGTGTTCCTCGCCGACCTGGGGCGCAGCCGCGTCGGCCGGTCGTGGCGGGCGATCCGGGACGACGAGGTCTCCGCGGCGCTGGCCGGCATCCACGTGGCGCGGCTGCGGGTGCTCGCCTTCGTGGTCAGCGCGGCCTGCGCGGGCCTGGGCGGCGGGCTCCTCGCGGTGGTCAGTTCGCTGGCCGCGCCCGGGGCGTTCCCGCTGGCGCTGTCCCTGTCCCTGCTGACGGCGGCCGTGCTCGGCGGGCTCGGCAGCCTGGCGGGCGCCGTGTACGGCTCGGTGCTCCTCGTCCTGCTGCCCAACTGGACGGGTGACGTGGCGGACGCCCTGCACCTGTCCCGGGGCTTCTACGCGAACCTGCCGCTCGCCCTGTACGGCCTCGCCCTCGTCCTGTCGATGCTCCTGTTCCCGCAGGGGATCCAAGGGGCCCTCATCCGTCTGGTCCGGCGGCTCCGCACCCAGGGCCCCGGTACCTGACCGTCCACATCCCGTTCCCTCAACCACTGGCGTGTCACCCGAAATCAGCCCAACACCCACCGAATCCGATTCGGTTCCAGGAGGGGTCATGAGAAGAAGCCACCGACACGGCCCGGGCCTGCGCGGCGGCACCGCGCTGGCCGTGCTGGCCCTGGTGCTCACCGCCTGTTCCGACGGCTCCGGCAGCGGTTCCGCCGCGCCGGGCGTCACCAAGGACAGCATCGTCATCGGCAGCCACCAGCCGCTCACCGGACCCGCGGCACCCGGGTACAGCAACGTCTCGGCGGGCGCGAAGGCGTACTTCGACCACGTCAACGCCAAGGGCGGGGTCAACGGCCGGAAGATCGAGTTCAGGTACAGGGACGACGCGTACAACCCGACCCAGACGGTGAAGGTCACCAAGGAACTCGTCCTGGAGGACAAGATCTTCGCGATGGTGGGCGGCCTCGGCACGCCCACCCACACCAAGGTGGTCGACTACCTCAACAGCCGCCGGGTGCCCGACCTGTTCGTGTCCTCCGGCTGTCGCTGCTGGGACGAGCCCGGCAAGCACCCGCAGACCTTCGGCTGGCAGCCGGACTACCTCGTCGAGGGCAAGATCCTCGGGCAGTACATCAAGGAGAACTTCGCGGGCAAGAAGGTCGCCTACTTCTACCAGGGCGACGACTTCGGCAAGGACGGCGTCGAGGGCCTGGACCAGTACATCCCCAAGGAGTCGGTGGTCAGCCGGCAGAGCTACCAGCCCGGCGGCACCGACATCGCCCCGCAGGTCACGGCCATCGCCCAGGCCAAGGCGGACGTGGTCGTGCTGTTCACCATCCCGACGTACACCGCGCTGTTCAAGCTCACCTCGCTCAAGCTCCGCTACGACCCGCAGATGGTGGTGACCAACGTCGGTTCCGACCCGACCACCCTGGCGGGCCTGCTGGAGTCCTTCGCGAAGCAGGCGGGGGGCACGGCCGACCCGGCGGCGCTCATGGACGGCATCATCACCGACACCTACATGCCGCCCACCAACGACGCCTCCAACAGCTGGATCAAGCTCTACCGCGAGATCCACGACAAGTACATCCCGAAGCTGCCCTTCGACGGCAACGTCGAGTTCGGGATGTCCATGGCGTACACCTTCGTCCAGGCGCTGCAGGCCGCGGGGAAGAACCCCACGCGGGAGTCGCTGGTGAAGGCCGTGGAGAAGGGCGGCTTCACCGGGCCCGGACTGGTGCCGTTCCGGTTCAGCGGGGACTCCCACGCGGGCTACACCGGCGTCCAGATCGGCATCCTGAAGGGCAGCACCGAGGTCGCCCTGCAGGGCACTCCGCTGGTGACGGACGACGAGCAGGGCGCCATCACGCCGTACACCACGGCGCAGCCGGAGGCCCCCGCCGACGGCATCCCGGCGTCCTGAGGGGCGAGGGGTAGTGTGCCGCCCCTCCAGGCAGTGGGTTCACGGCGCTTCGTGACCGTGACGGACGGAAGGTCCCGGGATGGGCGACACACGCGGTGACGAGCTGCTCATCGGCGATCCCGCGGGCCTGCCCACGACCGGTGGGGCGTCCGGGCCGGCCCCGGCCCGGACGCCCGGCCGGGCGGCGACGGGCATGGCCGAGGTGGTCCGCCGCGCGGACGCCGGCGTCGGCGGGCTCTACCAGCCTGGCCGTCTCCCGCCGGGCGTCCTGACCGACACCGCCATCGAACTCATCTGCAGCCTCTGCGACTTCGGGCTGTCGGCCGCCGGGGACGACGCCACGGCCTGAGCCGTCCGGCGACCGGCCGCGGCATCCCGCGCGCCGCGGATCCGCCCTGTTCACGGGCAGGGCGAGCGACTCAAGCGCAGGGCTGAACATTACCTCCGGTAAATCTGCACACCGCACACCTGGGCGACATACGCCCGCACGTCCGTCCGGGACACCGACCGCCGGTGCGCGCGGTTTGATCCGGAGTGCCCGGTTCCACCGTCCGGACGGGATCCCCGAGTGTGAAGGAATTGCCACCGGGCCGTGGGGGATTCGGCGCACCGGTGAAGCCGTGAATCCGAACCGGATTCGAACGCACGGATCGCCAATTGGCCGTCCCACCTGCTCCCATGCTTGTATCCCGTGCCGTGGCGAAGAGGTTGCCCCCTGATGATTCGCCACATGAAATGTGTTCACACGAAGGGAAACCCCCCATGGACTTCACCTCCCAGGTTGAGACCCGCGAGATCTCCGACGCGGACCTGGACAACGTCTCCGGCGGTCTCGTGGGTGGCCTCGTGGCCAACGCCACCGGCACCGTCGAGTCGATCGCCCCGGTCGCGGGCACCGTTTCCGGTGTCGTCGGCACCGTCGAGGGCGTCTCCGGCGTCAACACCGGCGCCGTGACCGGTCTGGCCACCGGCCTGATCGCAGGTCTCTGAGACTGATGGATCCGCGAGTCCCGGAAACCTCCCTTCCGGGACCCGCGGACGCCATTGCGGCATGGTGCCCCAATGGCGAGGGATGCGGCTGAGGAAAGAGTTCCGTGCAGTTTCGCCAAAAGGCCCTTGCCAAACTCCAATCACCGGAAGAACTCGATCTCCCGGTGCGTTTCGCACGCCCGCAGGGTCGTCTCGTGCTGTCCGTCGCCATTCTCGTGATGGCAGCCGCGGCTTCCTGGGCGGTAAACGGTTCCGTGTCCTCGAAATTGAGCGCGCCCGGAATCATCGGCTACGGGCAGGGCAGTTACGTGCTGCAGAGCCCGGTCGCCGGACAGGTCACCCGGGTCCTCGCCGAGGAAGGGGAGCGCCTGCCCGCGGACGCCCCTGTGCTCAACGTGCGTACGGCGCGCGGTGACACCGTCGTCCGCACCGTGGCCGCGGGCCGGGTCAGCGCCCTGGTCGCCACGCTCGGCACCGTCGTCACCGTCGGCGCGGACGTGGCGACGGTCGAACGTGTCGCCCGCACCAATGACCCGCTCGTCGCGACCCTCTACGTCCCGGCGACCGGCGCCTCCTCGGTGCCGGTGGGCGCCGCGGTGGACCTCGCCGTCGAGTCGGCGCCCCAGGCGCGGTACGGCGTGCTGCGCGGCCATGTGCAGGCCGTCGGCCGCACCTCACGCACCGCACGGCAGATCGCCACCGACCTCGGCGACCCGCAACTCGCTGCCCAACTCGCCGGTGCGGGACGCCCGGTGGCCGTCGTGGTACGCCTCGACGGATCCTCCCGGACCCCGAGCGGCTACCGCTGGTCCAAGGGCGACGGCCCCTCGTACGAGCTGGACTCCATGACCCTGGCCACCGGCGCCGTCCGCCTGGCCGCACAGCGCCCGATCGATTGGCTGCTCCCGTGACCGCGCCGACCGCCCGGCCCCAGCAGCGGCCCCTTCCGCCCGCCGGCCGCCGCAGACACCGCCCCGAGCCCGCACGCACCCGCCGGCAGCGGCCGGGCCGCAGGCCGCGCACCGTCCGCACCCCCACCGTGCTGCAGATGGAGGCCGTTGAGTGCGGCGCGGCCTCCCTGGCGATGGTGCTCGGCCACTACGGCCGGCACGTCCCGCTGGAGGAACTGCGCATCGCCTGCGGCGTCTCCCGCGACGGCTCCCGGGCCAGCAACCTGCTGAAGGCGGCCCGCGGCTACGGCCTGCGGGCCAAAGGCATGCAGATGGAGACCGCGGCCCTCGCCGAGGTACGCGCCCCGGCCATCCTCTTCTGGGAGTTCAACCACTACGTCGTCTACGACGGTACGGGACGCCGGCTCGGCCGGCGCGGCGTCCACATCAACGACCCCGACAAGGGGCGGCGGTTCGTGCCCCTGGAGGACTTCGACACCAGCTTCACGGGTGTCGTGCTGACCTTCGAGCCGGGCCCGGACTTCCACCGCGGCGGCCGCAGGCCCGGCATCCTCGCCGCCCTGCCGGCCCGGCTGCGCGGCACCAGCGGCACCATGCTCGCCGCGCTGGTGGCCAGCCTCCTGCTGGTCGCGGTCGGGGCGGCACTGCCGGCGCTCAGCCGCGCCTACATCGACCTGTTCCTGATAGGTGACCAGACCTCGCTGTTGGGCACGCTGTTCGCGTCGATGGCCGTCATGGTGGCGCTCACCGCCGCGCTCACCGCGGTCCAGCAGTCCAACCTGCTGCGCGGCCGCATCATCTCCTCCACCCTCGGCAGCGCTCGCTTCCTGCGCCACCTGCTGCGGCTGCCGGTCACCTTCTTCACCCAGCGCAACCCGGCCGACCTCGTGCAGCGCCTGCAGTCCAACGACGCGGTCGCCGAGACCCTCGCCCGCGACCTGGCCGCGGCGGCCGTCGACGGCGTCGTCGTCGTGCTCTACGCGCTGCTGATGTGGAGTTACGACCCGCAGCTGACCGTTCTCGGGGTGGGGATCGCGCTGCTCAACGCCGTCGCCATGCGCGTGGTGACACGGCTGCGGGCCACCCGGACGCAGAAACTGCGCGCCGACAGCGCCCGGCTGACCAACACCTCGTACACCGGCCTCCAGTTGATCGAGACCATGAAGGCCACCGGCGGCGAGAACGGATACTTCCGCCGCTGGGCGGGACAGCACGCCTCCACCCTGGAGGAGCAGCAGCGGCTCGGCGTGCCCAGCGCCTGGCTGTCGGTCGTCGCCCCGACGCTCGCGACGCTCAACAGCGCGCTGATCCTGTGGATCGGCGGGCTGCGGGCGGTGGAGGGGCACATCTCGATCGGCCTGCTCGTCGCCTTCCAGGCCCTGGTGACGCGGTTCACCGCGCCCATCACCCGGCTCAACGGCGTCGCGGGCCGCATCCAGGACTTCGCCGCAGACGTGGTGCGGCTCAAGGACGTCGAGAACTTCCCCGTCGACTCGCTGTACACGCGCCCCGACTCCGGGGCGAGCACGCGCCGGCTGAAGGGCCACGTCACGCTGGAGGACATCACCTTCGGCTACAGCCCGCTCGACAAGCCGCTGCTGTCCGGTTTCTCATTGTCCGTCGCGCCCGGCCGCCAGGTCGCGGTGGTCGGCGGCTCCGGCAGCGGCAAGTCCACCGTCTCCCGGCTCATCGCGGGGCTCTACAGCCCCTGGGAGGGCACCATCCGCATCGACGGGCAGCGCCTGGAGGACATCCCGCGCGGCGCCCTTGCCGCCTCCGTCTCCTTCGTCGACCAGGACGTCTTCCTCTTCGAGGGCACGGTCCGCGACAACGTGGCGCTGTGGGACCCCTCCATCCCCGACGCGGACGTGGAGGCCGCGCTGCGCGACGCCTGCCTGTACGAGGTCGTCGCCCGCCGCCCCGGCGGCGTCCACAGCCACGTCGAGCAGGACGGCCGCAACTTCTCGGGCGGGCAGCGGCAGCGGCTGGAGATCGCCCGGGCCCTGGTCCGGCAGCCCAGCGTGCTGGTGCTCGACGAGGTGACCAGCGCCCTCGACGCGGAGACCGAGCAGTTCATCATCGACAACCTGCGGCGCCGCGGCTGCGCCTGCGTGGTGATCGCACACCGGCTCAGCACGGTCCGCGACAGCGACGAGATCGTGGTCCTGGACCACGGCACGGTCGTCGAGCGCGGGCGCCACGAGGAGCTGATCGCGGCGGGCGGTGCTTACGCCGCACTGGTCAAGGAGCACTGAAGTGATCCCCGTACAGCCCGGCACCGCCGCCGAGGACCCGGTACTGACCGCGCTCGGCGGGCTCGGCGGCCCCCTCGACTGCAGCGGTCTGCGCAGCCTGCCCCTGGAGGGCCCGCACGTGCTGTGGCTCGTGGTGGCCGGCGCCCTCGACCTGTTCGCGGTCGACGCGGCCCAGCAGGGCCACTGGCACTACCTGGGCCGGCTGGAACCCGGCGCCCTCCTGCTCGGCCCGGTCGAGGGGCCCCGGCACACCTTGGTCGGCCGCCCGCTGCAGGGCTGCTTCCTGCGCCGCGTCCCGCTGCGCGAGCTGTACCGGCCGGCCCACCCGCAGCAGGCGGGGTACGGCGACGGCTGGGCGCCGCAGGGCCCGTACGGCGCCGGCCACGACACCCGGGAGCTCCCCCTCAGCCTCCTCGAGCACGCCTTCGCGCTCGGCGTCGGACGCGGCCAGCGCGTGCTGTACGAGGCCCCGCTGGCCGGCCGGACCATGGACGGCGAGCACGTCGCCGACGACGACATCCTGTGGCTGCCGGTCCTTCCGGGCAGCGTGCAGTACGGCGCCGCGTACTCCGCGGAGGCGGCGGGCGACCTGCTCGTCGACGGCGCGATGTGGCAGAGCATGGTCAACCAGCAGTATCGGCTGCTGTCGACCCTGGACGGCTGGATCGAGGGCATGGAGCGTGCCCACGAGGACCGCACGGCCGCGGGCATCCGGGCCGGGGAGGCCGTCCGCGAGCAGGCCGACCGCGATCTGCTGGCCTCCATCGCCACCTCCCGCAAGGCTCCCTCGCGTACCGCGGCCGCCTCCGACGACGCGACGTACGCCGTCTGCCGGCAGGTCGCGGAGGCCGCCGGGATCCCCCTCGTCCCACCCTCGCGCGGCGGCGCCGTCAGCGAACGGACGGACCCCGTCGAGCGGGTCGCCGTCACCTCCGGCATCCGTACCCGCCCGGTACGGCTCGACGGCCAATGGTGGCGGGAGAACACCGGTCCGCTGGTCGGCCGGCGTGCCGCTTCCGGCGCGCCGGTGGCCCTGCTGTGGCGGCGCGGCGGCTACGAGGCGGTCGGGCCGGGCGGCAGCAGCCGCGTGCGGGTCGCCGAATACAACGCGGAGGACTTCGAGCAGCGCGCGGACATGCTGTACCGGCCGCTCCCCGAACGCGGCATCGGGTTGACGCGTCTGCTGCGCTTCAGCCTCAGGGGCTCCGCGGGCGATCTGCGCAACCTCGTCCTGAGCAGCCTGGTCACCGTCGGCCTCGGCGCGCTCGTGCCCATCGCGACCGGCCAGGTGCTGGGCACGTACGTGCCCGACGCGGAGACCGGGCTCATCGTCCAGGCCTCGCTGGCCGTCGCCGTCACCGGCCTGGTGTGCGCCGCGTTCATGCTGACGCAGAACCTCACCGTGCTGCGCATCGAGGGGCGCGTCGAGGCCACCCTGCAGCCCGCCGTGTGGGACCGCCTGCTGCGCCTGCCTACCGGGTTCTTCGCCGGGCGCTCCACGGGCGAACTCGCCAGTGCCGCGATGGGCATCAGCGCCATCCGCCGGGTGCTCGCCGGGCTCGGCCCGGTCGCCGTCCAGGCGACCACGGTCGGCGCGATGAACCTCGTCCTGCTGCTCCTGTACAGCGTCCCGCTCGCTCTCGCCGCCCTCGGCATGCTGGTCGTCATCGGGGCGGTGCTCCTGGGCCTCGGGCTGTGGGAACTGCGCTGGCAGCGACGGCTGGTGGAACTCGGCAACAAGCTCAACAACGAGGCCTTCCAGACCCTGCGCGGCCTGCCCAAGCTCCGCGTCGCCGCCGCGGAGAGCTTCGCCTACGCCGCCTGGGCCCGCCGCTTCGCCCGCAGCCGGGAGCTGCAGCGGCGCGCGGGCCGCGTCAAGAACATCACGACCGTCCTCAACGCGGTCTACCTGCCGCTCTGCTCCCTCATCATGTTCATGCTGCTGGCCGGCCCGGCCCGGGGCTCGTTGTCCGCGTCCGGCTTCCTCACCTTCAGCACCGCCATGACCATGCTGCTGACCTCGGTCACCCAGCTCACCGGGGCGCTGCTGTCGGCCGCGGCGGTGCTGCCGATGTACGAGCAGGTCAAGCCGATCCTGGACGAGGCGCCCGAGGTGCGCGGCGGCAGCACCCAGCCCGGCGTCCTGTCCGGCGCGATCGAGGCCCGCAACCTCTCCTTCCGCTACTCCGACGACGGTCCGCTCGTCCTCGACGACGTCAGCCTGCGGGTCGGGCCCGGGGAGTTCGTGGCGATCGTCGGCCCCAGCGGCTGCGGCAAGTCCACGCTGCTGCGCCTGCTCATCGGCTTCGGCCGGCCCGCCTCCGGCAGCGTGCTCTACGACGGCCAGGACCTGGCCGCGCTCGACCAGGTCGCGGTCCGCCGGCAGTGCGGGGTGGTGCTGCAGAACGCCCAGCCGTTCACCGGCTCGATCCTCGACTGCATCTGCGGAGCCGAGGCGTACACGCAGGAGGAGGCGATGGAGGCGGCCGCCATGGCCGGTCTCGCCGAGGACATCAAGCGCATGCCCATGGGTCTCCACACCATGATCGCGGGCGGCAGCACCATCTCCGGCGGCCAGCGCCAGCGCCTGATGATCGCCCAAGCCCTCATCCGGCGGCCCCGAATCCTCTTCCTCGACGAGGCGACCAGTGCCCTGGACAACGAGACCCAGCGCATCGTCATCGACAGCACCCGGCGGCTGCGGGCCAGCCGTGTCGTGATCGCCCACCGGCTCTCCACGGTGATGGACGCCGATCGCGTGGTCGTCATGGAGGACGGCCGCGTCGTCGAGCAGGGCCGCCCCGCGGACCTGCTGGCCAACCCCGGCGGCCGACTGCACGATCTGGTGCGGCGCCAGATGAGCCAGGTCAGTAGAACGGCGTCCCAGTAACGTGCGCACACCGGCGTACGACTGACGCGGCGTTTCGGCGCAATTCCGCTCTCACGGTGTCGGCATCCCGACACCTGTCTGCAAAACGACAGGCAGTCAGGTGCGGAAGTCGCTCAGGACCCCGGCAACGTGCCACCCCCCGGGAACCCGTGATCAGCACCCAGGAGCACGGGTTCAACCACCGCCACACGTATCCGAGTTATCGCTGCTCAAGGCTTTGGCAGGCTCACTTCCCGTACCTCGGCGACCGACCGGGCGCCGCTCCCGTCGCGGGGGACTCACCGCGCCGCAGCAGGGAAAAATCCCCCGTCAGACGGCCTCGCCAACGCCGGGCGAGACGGATCGTCATTCGAATGTGATCTTCTCGTAATCGCTTGGAGGTTGGGTGTGACGGGCATTCACACCGTTGACTTCATGGGAGGAGACTCGTGGTCACAAGCGCGAGCCTTCGACGACGACGCCGAATAATCGTGGCGTCGGCAATCACCGCATTCGCCACCATCGTCGGCGGCCTGGGGAACATCGGGCCGGCCGCGGCACAGACCGGCGCTCCGCTGCCGGACCTGAAGCTGGGCCAGTACGACCACTCCCGAGCCGCCCTCACGGGCGGTGGCGCCCTGCACACCGCCGCGCAGCCCGGCACCATCAAGGGGCAGTACGTCGTGCGACTGCGGGAAGCGCCCGTCACTTCGTACACGGGCGGCGTCAAGGGACTCGCGGCGACGAGGCCGGCTGCCGGGCACGAGCTCCAGCCTCATTCGGCCGCGGCCGAGAAGTACCGGCAGCACCTGGGCGAAGCGCAGCGTGACGTACTCGGCGACTTCGGTGTGCGGGCTCAGCGGACCTACACGACCGCCTTCAACGGCTTCGCCGTCAAAATGACCAGCGCGCAGGCCGGCAAGCTGTCCAAGGACCCGCGCGTCGCGGCGGTCACCCCGGCCCGTCTCGTGAAGGCCGACGCGGCGACAACCCCGACCACGCAAGCGGCGCAGCACACCGCACAGGCGCCGGCGCGGACGGCGGCGCCGACGGCGGCGCGGACCAAACCGGTCCACGGCTCCAATGTGGTCATCGGTGTGATCGACACCGGAATCTGGCCGGAGAGCGCCTCCTTCGCCGCCACCATGGCGGCGCCCGCGGGCTGGCACGGCACCTGCCAGACCAGCAGGGACTTCCCCGCCACCGCTTGCAACGGCAAGATCGTCGGAGCACGGTACTTCGCCGACGGGTGGCTCAGCGCCTACGGATCGCTGCCCGAGGGGGAGAGCCTCTCGCCCCGGGACATGTACGGACACGGCACCCACACCGCCTCCACCGCGGCGGGTCTTCCCGTCAAGCACGCGATGGTCCTCGGGCATGACTACGGCGCGATCTCCGGAGTGGCGCCCGACGCTCGGATCGCCGTGTACAAGGCACTGTGGGGCGGCTCGGGCACGGACGCCGACATCATCGCGGCGATCGACGCGGCCGTGGCCGACGGCGTCCAGGTGATCAACTACTCGGTCGGCACGGCGATGGGGGACTACCAGCCGAACAGCCCGATCGGGAACGCCTTCCTCAACGCGTACCTCGCCGGGGTCTTCGTCGCGACGTCCGCCGGCAACGACGGCATGTCCGGGATGATCAGCAACGCCGAACCCTGGGTCACCACGGTCGGCGCGACCGTGGAGCGGTCCCACGAGGCGACCGTACGACTCGGCGACGGCACCCGCATCGTCGGCACCTCGATGGACCAACTGCCGTCCCGTCGCAGCACACCGATCGTCTTCGCCGACCAGGCCGGATCACTCGAGGACGGCGCGCAGTACTGCTGGTCCGGAAGTCTCGACCCCGCCAAGGTCAAGGGCAAGATCGTGGCCTGCGACTTCATCGACTCCGTCGACGCGGTGGCGACGGTCAAGGCCGCCGGCGGTGTCGGCGTGGTGCTGTTCCAGTCGACCGGCAACGCGCGCCTCAACGTGATCTACGACTTCCCGACCGTCTACCTGTGGAGCGCCGAACAGGCGGGCAAGCTCTTCAACTACCTGTGGGCGCACCGTACCGACGGGACCGCCTCGCTGGCCCAGGGCGGGGACGGCAGCAGCCTCGTCGGACTGCCGAGCGTGGCCGGACTCTCGTCCTACGGCCCCGACCAGACGCACACCGGACTCCAGAAGCCCGACCTCGTCGCGGACGGCATCGACGTGGTCGCGGCGGTGTCGCCGATGGGCGGCGGGCGCCTCTTCGACGCCTACTCCGGCACCTCGATGGCAGCCCCGCACGTGGCCGGCATGGCCGCACTGCTGCGCACCCGGCACCCGAAGTGGTCGCCCGGCGCGACCGCCTCGGCACTGCGGACGACCGCCACGGACACCCAGGGCACGGCCAGCCCCCTCCGCCAGGGCTCGGGCATGCCGCAGACCTCGTCCGCCGACGACCCCGGCCTGGTGATCGAGCCTTCCGCGGCCGAACTGACCACCTTCGCGGCCGCGGCGACTCCGGACGGCAAGGAGATCAACCTGCCGTCGATCGCGCTGCGCGAGTACGACGGGACGAAGCCGGTGCGGCTCACGCGACGGCTGACCAACGTCGGCACGCGCACCGAGACGTACACGGCGCACGTCGACGGGCTCGCCGGGATGAAGGTGGCGGTCAGCCCTCGGACGATCTCGGTGAAGCCCGGAGCCACCGCCACGGTGACCATCACCCTGGAGCGCGGAACCGCGACCTGGGACCGCTACAGCACCGGCTCACTCGTCTTCAGCAGCGCCAGGCACCGCGTGCGCCTGACAGTCGCCGGCCGACCGTGGGGCTTCACGCCGCGGCCGTACGACGACACGGGAATCGAGTTCGGCCGCACCGGCGGCCAGGGCCAGGGATTCCTGGAACCGGGCTTCACCGGACCGCTGGCCGGCCGCACCACCGGGTACATCCCCGTTACCTGGACGGACAAGCAGCTCACGACCACCGTCAGCGGCGGCGTCTTCTCCCCCGGCGGGGTGGGCACTCAAGGCACGAGGATCGTCGTGCCGCGCGGCTCGGCCGGACTGATCGTGCAGACGGCCTCGGACGACCCCGACACGAATCTCGACCTCTACCTCTACAAGGACGGCAAGCTGGTCGATCGAAGCTGGGCCTCGTGGCACAGCAGCGAGCGCAGCGTACGGTTCTTCCCCGAGCCCGGCGTCTACACCGCCTACGTACACGCCCAGACGGCAACCTCGCCCGACGTTCCCTACCGGCTCGGGGTGACCGTCATCCCCGGGAACACCGACCGGCACAACGCCACCCTGACCGCACCTGCCAAGGTGGAGCGGGGCGCTTCCTCACAGGTGACCCTGAACCCCGTGGGTCCGCAGCCCGACGTCGAGCAGTGGGCGTACACCGAGTTCCGCACCGGCCGAACCGTCGTACCCGGCTTGCTGATCAGTTCCCGCTGACCGCAGACCGATGTGCTGACCCTTTCATGCCGAGCCGGGGGCCGGCCTTCCCGAAGGAAGGCCGGCCCCCGGCGTCAGCGCGCGGCGGAGTGGCTCCCGCAACTGCTGCGGTCAGAGCTGGCCTCCTTTGCTCGCTTCCAGCCAACCTGTTGCGTGGCCGGTGGCGAGTACGGGCTGCTTCACCTCGACCTCGCCGTTTCGGCGTGGCCGAGAGCCAGACATCGCGGACGGCCGTGTCACAGATCGAAGTCCCGTCCGGTCAAAGACTCAAAAGGTGCAAACGGTGATGAATCAACCACCGTGAGGGTCCACTGCCCGGTGAGGCGCGTGTCGTGTTGCCGCACCTCGAATCACCCTGTCTCTGCCGAGAGGACACGGACTCGATGACCAGGAACCAGAAGACGACGCTCGGCAATGCCGCGAATACGCAGGAGGGCGTGGAATCGGCGAACGCGATGTTCGACGAACAGGGAACGGCCGTCGGATGGACTCAGGCTGCTGAGCGGCTGCTCGGATACGCCGCCCGGGAAGTAGTCGGCCGATCCGCCGCGATGTTGCTGCCATCTCCCGCAGAAGCCTCGGGAATAGCGGAGTTCATCGACCACTGTCGTGCAAGAAACGGCTGGTCGGGCACAGCGGTATTGCTCCACCGAGACGGCCGGCTACTCAACGTGAGCCTGCGGATCTCGAAGCTGTGGGGACAGGGAGGAGCGGTTCGTTGGCTGGTGTCCGTAACCGAGGTCGGCAAGCTTTCCTGGGCGGCGGCCAAGGGGTCGGTGCGGGAGTCACTCATCAGCCGCGCGCCGATCGGCGTCGTCGTTCGTGATACGCGGCTGCGCTGCACCTGGGTGAACGACACGATGGAAATGCTGGACGGTGTCCCCCGCCATCGGCGGCTCGGCCGTCGGTTCACAGGGGCGCTGCCCGATTCCGAGGCAGCCGGCCGCGAGGCGGTGACGCGGCAGGTCATGCGCAGCCGCGCGGCTGGCATCCACGAGTACCAGACCCGGCTGCCGACGAGTCCTGCCGGTGAGCACACGGTCACCGCTTTTTACTCGTGCCTCGAAGGTGCCGACGGCCGCGTTGTGGGGGTGTGCGCCGTCAGTGTCGATGCCACCGAAAGCCGGCGGGCGCGCGAGCGGCTCGCCATCCTGAGTGAGCGCAGCACCCGTCTGGGCTCGACACAGGACGCGATGCGCACCAGTCAGGAGTTGGCCGACCTCGCCGTACCTCTCTTCGCCGACTTCGTCGCCGTCGACCTGGAGCAGTCGGTTCCGTTCCGTGCGGGGGCGGCGGACGGCACCGTACCGATGGGGCATGGCCTCCCTGTTTTGCGCCGGGCCGGGCTCGCGTCCATCCGCGAGGGGGTGCCCGAGTCCCCATGGGCGCGCGGTGAGGTGATTCCCGTGCCTGCCTCCTCACCGCTCGCCGACACCCTGCGCACCAGGCGGCCCTATCTGGAGCCGGTCCTGGACGCTGCTCCCGGCAGATGGACCGACCACGACCCGACCCGGGCGCGGAAGATCAGCGAGAACAACATGCACTCGGTCATGGTCGTGCCCATCTGTGTGCAGAGTGACATGCTGGGCGTGGCGTTGTTCGTCCGCACAGAGGATCCGGCGCCGTTCCAGGAGACCGATCTGCTCCTCGCCGAAGAGCTCGTGAGTCGCGCGGCGCTGTCGCTGGACAGCGCCCGCCAGCACGCTCGTGAGCGCGGCGCGGCTCTCGAGCTCCAGCGCGGTCTGCTCCCTCAGGGTGTGCGGGGCGGCGCGGCGGTCGAGGTCGCCTCGCGCTATCTGCCCGCGGACACCGGCCTCGGTGTCGGCGGCGACTGGTTCGACGTGATCGAGCTGTCCGGCGCTCGCGTGGCCCTTGTCGTGGGTGATGTGGTCGGACACGGCATCGACGCCGCCGTGACCATGGGCCGGCTCCGCACCGCGGTGCACACGCTGGCCGACATGGAGCTGCCCCCCGATGAGCTGCTGACCCACCTGGACGACACAGTGCAGAGACTGGCCGAGGAGTACGCCCAGCCCCCCTCGCTGATGGGTGCGACCTGCCTTTACGCGGTCTACGACCCCTCCACCGGCCGGTGCACCATGGCACGGGCCGGGCACCCCCCGCCTGCGGTGATAGACCCGCACGGCCAGGTGACCTTCCCCGACCTTCCCGCTGGGGTCCCCCTCGGCTTTGGTGTGGACGCCCCGTTCGAGGCCGTAGAGCTTGAAGTCCCCGAGGGGAGTCTCCTCGCCCTGTACACCGACGGCCTGATCGAGACCCGCGACCACGACATCGATGACGGAATGCGCCGTCTGGGCACCGCCCTGGCACAACCGGGACGCTCCCTGGAAGACCTCTGCGCCCGCGCGATGGACATCGTCCCTGGCCGGGCGCCTGCGGACGACGTCACGCTCCTCCTCGTCCGCACCCACTCGCTCAGCCCGGCCAAGGTCGCCTCCTGGACGCTGCCCGGCGACCCGACCGCCGCCCGCAGTGCCCGGCACTTGGCAGCGCTGCAGTTGGCGGAATGGGGTCTGGGAGACCTTGAGGATCCGACGAAACTGATCGTCAGCGAACTGGTTGCGAACGCCGCACGCCACGGCAGCGGCCCGATCGGTCTGCGCTTGATCCAGCACAAGGTCCTCACCTGCGAGGTATCAGACGCCGGTGTCAGCTGCCCGCGCCTGCGTCGCTCGGGCTCCGGTGACGAGAGCGGTCGCGGCTTGTTCCTCGTCGCCCAGATGTCCCGCAGATGGGGGTCCCGCGCGACACCGAGCGGCAAGGTCGTCTGGGCCGAAGAGGACCTGGATGCAGCAGGCCTCGCAGGGCGCCACGCGGGGAGGGCGTGAAGCCAGATCTCACCGATGGGGACCCGTCGTACCGTGACCGTCCATCAGGTCCGGAACGTCAGCACGGGTGCGGGACGGGGGGATCGCGCACCGGCCCGCGACGCGATGCCGAAGGCTCACAGCCTCAAGCGCGGCATGAAGCAGGGCCGGGCGATCCGGCAGTTCCACGTTTTGCGAACTGAAAGGCTTCATCGTGTCGAATCACCTCGCAGTCGACTTCACCGGCCGAGTCGTGATCGTGACCGGTGCTGGATCGGGTATCGGCCGTTCGGTCGCCGTGTCCTTCGCCGACGCGGGCGCGGCCGTCCTTGGTGCCGGCCGCAATGAGCAAGCCCTCGCCGAGCTGGCCGACGCCCATGAGTCCATCGAGACGATCTGCTGCGACGTCACAGAGAGGGAGGCCCACCAGGCGATCGTCCGAGCCGCCGTGGACCGATGGGGTCGCCTGGACGTCCTGGTCAACAACGCCGGCGTCTTCATGTCGATGCCATTGCACGAGGTGACGTACGACGGCGTCAAACAGATCCTCGATACCAACGTCACCGCCCCCAGTCTGCTGGCCGGCGCCGCGCCGCCGTACCTGCAGAAGTCACGAGGGTCGATCGTCAACATCGCCAGTACCTTCGGACACCGCCCGCTCGCGCTGGCCAGCCACTACGGCGCCTCGAAAGCGGCGATCGAGCACCTGACCCGGAGCTGGGCACTGGAGCTGGCACCGGACGGGATCCGGGTGAACGCGGTCGCTCCGGGGCCCGTCGAGACCAGCGCTCTGGCAGCCTCCGGCCTCTCCCCGGCCGAGGTCCAGCAGATCAAGGATGCCGAAGCCGCCCGCATCCCGCTGGGGCGCCGAGGTCGGCCGGAGGAACTCGCCGTCTGGGTCGTCCGACTTGCGGATCCGGCTGTGGAATGGGTCACCGGCCAAGTCCTCACCGTCGATGGAGGCCTGGAGAACACCTGACGCCTTTGTACGCACGGGCGCCGTGGGAGCTGTGAGGGGATGGCGCGGCGGACGTACGCCCCTGGTGACGCGGACCCACGGGCGACCCCGAACTGCGGATAGCCCCCTACGCTGCCCAGAGCGTGGCCCGCTCGAGGGCTCAGGCAAGGAGCAGGCCGATCCCGATCAGCAAAGCTGTGCCCGCCAGCACGGTGGCCAGGAAGAGGGTGCGCTTGCCCGCGCCGCCGAGGCGTAGAACGAGAGCCAGCGGGCCGACTGGAGGGATCTTGCAGTTCACGGTGGCCTCCTTGAGCCATGGACGGGTCCGGACGGATGGATTTCAGGGGTTCAGGGGGTTTCCCGTCGCAGCGCGTCCCGTAGCCGCAGGAGTTCGCGGCGGCGGCGCCGGGCCCGGGAGAGGACGAGTGCCGCTGCGGCGACGAGGACGGCACCCGTCAGGGCGGTGGCCAGTGTCCCGGCCGCGGTGGAGCGTGCTGCGGCCAGTGCTGTCCCTGCCGTGCCGGTCACCACGGTGACCAGGAGCGCCAGCCGCGCTCCCAGCACCCGGTCCTGGGCGAACAGCGGTCGGTGCCTGCTCAGCACCCAGGTGGCGAAGGCGGCCCAGGCCAGCCCGATGGCGATCAGTGCGGCGAAGACGGCCTGGGTGCGCGCGGGAAGCGGATGCGGCTCGGTGGCCCAGAGCACCGCGACCAGTGCCGCCCCAGATGCTCCCGCCAGTCCCACGGCCACGTGGCGCATCCGGGAGCCCAGCGAGGCCTCCGCGGCAAGCGCGCGCTCGAGTTCCCTGGGCACATCCCGCCGAGCTGCGGGGTCCTGCTCGCTCATGTCTCGTATCCCCTCTCGGCAAGGACGCTCCGCAACATGCGGCGCGCGCGGTGCAGTCTGCTCTTGACGGTGCCGGGTGGTACCCCGAGCACCTCCGCACAGGCAGCCAGGGGCAGGTCCTGCAGATGGAAGAGGATCAGCACTTCGCGCTCCAGGGGTGGCAGCCCGTTGAGGCCGGCTTCCACCTGCATCGTGGTCAGCACGCCGCTGAGGGTGTCGTCGTCGCCGACGGCCACGGCACCGGCCTCCTCCACCGGCGTCTCCACAGCCCGGTACGCCTGCCGGAGGTGGTCGGTGACCGTGCGCCGGGCGATGGTGAACAGCCACGGGGCGAACCGCTCGGGCTGCCGCAGTCCCGGCAGCCCGCGCAGCACGGCGACCCAAGCCTCCTGCGCGAGATCGTCCGCGAGGTGCGGCGCGCCGACCATGCCCCGCACATAGCGCCACAACGGGGCGTGCCAGACGCGCACCAGGTCACGGAACGCCTCCCGCTCCCCGAGCTGGCAGCGCACCACCAGCAGCTCGTCGCGCCGCCCGCCACCGCTCACCGCACCTCCCGTGTCCACGGTCTCCCATCACCAAGACAGTCGGTATTCGGGGCATGGAGGTTCACGAACGGGAGCGACGCGTCAGGAGCCGGCTGAGTGGGACAGGGGTGCTCATCGCCCGGGCGATCCGCCTGTGGGGCTGGGGCTGCTTCTGCCACGCAGCGGCCCCGCGGTCTTCAGGCGTCGCCGACCTCAAATGATCCCAGCAGTCGGCTCGGGCACATCGGCTTACGTGGCAGCACCGCTTCCATCTCACCGGTGCTGGTAGCGGGTGGTGGCGCTGCACCCGGCTGGAGACAACCCTTGATCATTCGTGACTGCGGCTATGTCCCCGGTACGCCTCCGTGATCGCGGGCGTAGGCCTGGAAGATCTCGCGGGTGGTGCCGGCAGTGTGGAGGAAGCGTTGCTCCAGGACGGCTGCGAGATCGTCGAGGGCAGCCGTGAGGATGTTGGCGGCGAGATGGACGTCAGCACGGTGGGCGGCACACCCGCGCTGGGCAAGTTCGGTCGCGTACTCGGCGTGGACGGCTAGGGATGTGGTGTCCTGACCGTCGTGGAAGTAGTAGGACTCGGCGTACTGCAGGAGGTCTACGCCGATCCGACCGACCTCCGTTGCCAGCCCTGCGAGGAGGATGGCGCCGCTGCCGGAGTCCAGCTGATCGCTGGTGGGGTCGGTGGTTCGAATATGGGAGATTTTCAGCGCGAGAGCCCGCCGTCGTGCCAGAGCCGGGTAGATGCCCAGGATCCAGGAGACCGTCGCGGTCAGTAGGGCGAACCCCACCAGAGCTTCCAGGGGCCCGGCGATGCGCAGCCATCCGGCGGTCGGTGCAATGTCACCCAGGCCCAATGTCGCCAGGGTGACCAGGGAGACGTATACGGCGTCCACAAAGCCGGCATGTTCGGTGGGTTCCAGGCCGGTTGCGTAGGAGAAGGCGTCTGGTAGGTGTGGCCAGTAGATCAGCGCCCACCCCAGGGTTACGCCGCTGGCCCACATCGCCACTACGGTCACCATGCCGAGCGGTCCTGCGAGCCCTGCCTGCCGTCGGCGTGTACTGAGCCGTGAAGAAAGCCTCCACAGGACCGTCATGACGAACCGGCTCAGACCTCCGTGACGAGTGGGGTGCCACAAGGTGTGGAACACATCCCTCAGGATGATCCCGACGGTTCCCGCGCCGACCAGCGTGATCAGCCATTTCATGCGACCTCCCGACGTTGCGGGTGCAGCGGGAGTCGGCGAGCACAGCGACTCCACCGCCGATGACGGCGCCGTCTCGACTATCTGTCCGGGCAGCCCTACCTCGGGGATATTGTTGCTGGTCAGTGTCCTTCATGAACGGAATTACACCGTCGCATCCGGTGCCTTCTGCGGTGTGCGCCCGGCTGCCGGGACGCTGAGGACCATGGTGAGGCCGCCGCTGGGGGTGTCCTCGGCGTGCAAGGTGCCTCCCATGGCTTCGGCAAAGCCGCGGGCGACGGCCAAGCCGAGGCCGACACCGTTACCTCGCGGGGCGTCGCCGTAGCGCTGGAAGGGTTCGAAGATGCGTTCCTTGGCTTCGTCGGGGACGCCGGGGCCCCGGTCTACGATGCGGATTTCGACTCGGTCTCCCAGAGCACTTCCGGATACGAGTACGGGCCCCCTGCCAGGGCTGTACTTCACGGCGTTCTCCACGACGTTGGCGACGACCCGCTCCAGCAGACCCTTGTCCACGACGACCATGGGCAGAGTCTCGGGGATGTCCAGTTCTACGGTGTCCTCCGGCACGCCGGCCAGTGCCATGGGAACGACTTCGTCCACGTCCACTTCGCGGATCACTGGTGCGAGGGTTCCGGTCTGGAGCCGGGACATGTCGAGGAGGTTGCCGACCAGGTGGTCAAGGCGGTCGCAGCCTTCCTCGATGCCGGTGAGGAGTTCGGCCTGGTCCTCCTTGGACCAGGCCACATCGTTCGCCAGCAGGGAGGTGACGGATGCTTTGATGCCGGCCAAGGGGGTGCGCAGGTCGTGACTGACCGCGGCCAGCAGGGCGGTGCGCATGCGGTTGCCCTCGGCCAGCAGCTTGGCTTGGTCGGCTTCCTGCTGCAGGCGTTGGCGGTCCACGACTACGGCGGCTTGGGCTGCGAATGCGGCCAGGACGCGGCGGTCCTCTGCCGGCAGGACCCGGCCGGAGAGGGCCAGCGTCATGTGGTGGCCGGCCGGCACGTCGACGTCGGCGTCTTCTGGGCGTTCGCTGGAAGCACCGGGGCCCACACTGCCGGCCACGGTCCATGGCGCGGTCTCGTTCTCGCGCTCCAGCAGAGTCGCGGACTGCATGGCGAACGTTTCCCGGACCCGTTCCAGAACGGCCTCCAGGCTGGTCTCGCCCCGGAGCACATTACCCGCGAGGAAGGAGAGGATCTCCGACTCGGCGCGAAGCCGGGCTGCCTGGTGTGTGCGCCGGGCGGCCAGGTCGACGACGGAGGCCACGGACGCGGCCACCGCCACGAAGATCACCAGGGCGAGGATGTTCTTGGGGTCAGCGATCGTGATCCGGTGGACTGGTGGGGTGAAGTACCAGTTCAGGAGCATTGAGCCGAACGCCGCAGAGGCCAGCGCCGGCAGGAGGCCGCCCAGCAGTGCCGCCGCCACCGTCAGCGTCAGGAACAGCAGCATGTCGTTGGTGAGGCCGAGGTTGGCGTCGACGTGGGTCAGGAGCAGGGTCAGCAGTGCCGGGCCGCCGACGCCTGCGAGCCAGCCCCATATGATCCGTGCGCGGCCCAGGCGGGCGCCGCGCGCGATGGGCAGACCTCGGCCCTTGCCTACCGCGTCGTGGGTGATGAGATGCACGTCGAGGTCGGGGCCGGAGTCCCGGGCGATGGTGGCGCCGACGCCCGGCCCGAAGGCGTACTGCCAGCTCTTGCGGCGTGAGACGCCGAGGACGATCTGGGTGGCGTTGACGCCGCGCGCGAAGGCGAGCAGGGCTGCCGGGATGTCGTCGCCGACGACGTGGTGGAAGGTGCCCCCCAGGTTCTCGACGAGGGTGCGCTGGAGGGCCAGTTCTTTTGGTGAGGCCGAGGTGAGACCGTCGCTGCGGGCGATGTAGACCGCCAGCACCTCGCCGCCGGCGCCTTTCTCCGCCAGCCGGGTCGCGCGCCGGATCAAGGTGCGCCCTTCCGGGCCGCCGGTCAGGCCCACCACGATGCGTTCCCGCGAGCCCCAGATCTTTGAGACGCGGTGCTCGCTGCGGTACTGCTTGAGGTACGCGTCGACTCGGTCGGCCACCCACAGCAGCGCCAGCTCGCGCAGGGCGGTGAGGTTGCCGGGCCGGAAGTAGTTCGACAGGGCCGCATCCACCTTGTCGGGCTTGTAGATGTTGCCGTGCGCCATGCGGCGGCGCAGCGCTTCGGGTGACATGTCGACCAGTTCGATTTGGTCGGCGCGTCGTACGACCTCGTCGGGCACTGTCTCCTTTTGCCGTATCGCGGTGATCGACTCGACGACGTCTCCGAGGGACTCCAGGTGCTGGATGTTGACGGTGGAGATGACGTCGATGCCGGCAGCGAGAAGTTCCTCGACGTCCTGCCAGCGTTTGGTGTTGCGTGAGCCAGGGATGTTGGTATGGGCCAGTTCGTCGACCAGTGCTACTTTCGGCTGGCGGGCCAGCACTGCGTCGACGTCCATCTCGGTGAAACTCGCGCCCCGGTACTGCAGCCTTTTGCGCGGGAGCTGCTCCAGGCCGTGCAGCATCACTTCGGTGCGCGGCCGGTCGTGGTGCTCTACGAAGGCCACCACGCAGTCCGTGCCTCGCTCGACACGCCGGTGTGCCTCGGAGAGCATCGCGTACGTCTTGCCGACGCCCGGTGCCGCGCCGAGGTAGATCCGAAGCTTGCCGCGTGTCATGTTTATCGTCTTTTCGTCTCTGCGGTCGCGTGCCGGGCTTGTCACGCCTCGAACCGATAGCCCATGCCCGGCTCGGTGATCAAGTGGCGGGGGTGGGCAGGATCGGCTTCCAGTTTGCGGCGCAGCTGGGCCATGTAGACCCGCAGGTAGTTTGTCTTGTCGCGATGGGACTCGCTCCAGACTTCCTGCAGCAGTTGCTTGTGGGTGACGAGTCGGCCGGGGCTGGTCACCAGGATTTCCAGTAGATGCCACTCGGTGGGGGTGAGCCGGATGTCCCGGCCGTCCCGGGTGGCTTTTTTCGCGAGCAGGTCGATGGTGAAGGCGCCGGTCTTGACCAAGGTTGTTTCAGGCGTGAGTGGTGCAGGCTCGGTGCGCCGCACGGCGGCGCGTAGCCTGGCCAGCAGTTCGTCCATGCTGAACGGTTTGGTGATGTAGTCGTCTGCGCCCGCGTCGAGGGCTGCGACCTTCTCGTCGGAGGCCGTGCGCGCGGACAGCACGAGGATGGGTACGCGTGTCCAGCCGCGCAGGGCGCGGATGACATCGACGCCGTCCATGTCGGGTAGCCCGAGGTCGACGATGATGATGTCCGGTTGACGTGCTGCGGCCAGACGCAGCGCTGTGGCGCCGTCGGGTGCTGCATCGACGCCGTACTGTCGGGCCTGCAGGTTGATCACGAGAGCTCGTACGAGCTGGGGATCGTCCTCCACCACCAGCACCCGGGTCATCGGCCTGAGACCTTCCTTTGTCGGTGGGCAGATAGTGGGGGTGACAGCGGGAGCCGGCGGGTCCGGTGTGCGGTCCGCCGGCTCCCGGCCGTGGTTGTCGATGAGCCGGTCACTGCTCGGCGAGCTGCCTCAGGGCAAGGTTGAGCTCCAGGACGTTGACGTGTGACTCGCCCAGGAAGCCGAGGGTGCGGCCGGTGGTGTGGTCCTTTACCAGCTTCTGCACCTGGGCGACGGAGAGCCCGTTCGCCGTGGCCACCCGCTGGACCTGTATGTCCGCGTATTCCGGCGAGATGTCCGGGTCGATCGCGGAGGCGGAGCCGGTGACCGCATCGGCCGGAACTTTCGACTCGGGTACGTCATTGAATGAGGCGACCTGCTGCTTGGCGGCCTTGACGTTCTTGACGAGGGTGGGGTCGCTGGCGCCAAGCTGACTGGAGCCGGTCGACAGCGGGTCGTAGCCGCTGTTGGAGGGGCGGGGCTGGAACCACTTCGGGTCGGGCCTGTCGGTGCCGTTGATGTTCCAGCTCTGGCCGATGAGCTTGGAGCCGACCTCCTTGCCGTCGGTCTTGACGATCGAGCCGTTGGCCTTGGCGTGGAAGGCCGCTTGGCCGACGCCGGTGACGACGACCGGGTAGACGATCCCGGTCACAACGGTGAGGACGAGCAGCATGCGCAGCGCGGCCCATGCCATGCGGGCAGAGTTCGCAAGAGAGGTATTCATGTCCTTCACCCGATCCCGGGGATGAGCGAGATGAGCAGGTCGATCAGCTTGATGCCGATGAACGGGGCGACCAGGCCGCCGAGTCCGTAGATCGTCAGGTTCCGGCGGAGCATCTTGTCGGCGCTGACCGGCCGGTACTGGACGCCTTTCAGGGCGAGTGGGACCAGGGCGATGATGATCAGCGCGTTGAAGATGACCGCGGAGAGGATCGCGGAGTCCGGCGAGGACAGCTGCATGACATTGAGCTTGTCCAGGCCCGGGTAGACGATCGCGAACATCGCGGGGATGATCGCGAAGTACTTCGCCACGTCGTTGGCGATGGAGAAGGTGGTCAGCGCGCCCCGCGTGATCAGCAACTGCTTGCCGATCTCCACGATCTCGATCAGCTTGGTGGGGTTGGAGTCCAGGTCCACCATGTTCCCGGCCTCCTTGGCGGCCGAGGTGCCGGTGTTCATGGCCACGCCCACGTCGGCCTGGGCCAGCGCCGGGGCGTCGTTGGTGCCGTCACCGGTCATCGCGACCAGCTTGCCGCCCGCCTGCTCGCGCCTGATCAGCGCCATCTTGTCCTCGGGCGTCGCCTCCGCCAGGAAGTCGTCGACACCCGCCTCGTCCGCGATCGCCTTGGCCGTCAGCGGGTTGTCACCCGTGATCATGACCGTGCGGATGCCCATCCGCCGCAGCTCGTCGAACCGCTCCCGCATGCCCTCCTTGACGACGTCCTTGAGGTGGATCACGCCGAGCACACGGGCACCTTCGGCGTCCTTGACCGCGACGAGCAGCGGGGTGCCGCCCGCAGCGGAGATGCGGTTGGTGATCTGTCCGGCGTCCTCGGCGACGGTGCCGCCGTGTTCCTTCACCCAGGCGATGACCGAGCCAGTGGCACCCTTGCGGACCTGGCGGCCGTCGACGTCGACGCCCGACATGCGGGTCTGCGCGGTGAACGCTATCCACTCGGCGTTGGCGAGCTCGCCCTGGTGGCGCTCGCGCAGCCCGTACTTCTCCTTGGCGAGGATGACCACAGAGCGGCCCTCGGGCGTCTCGTCGGCCAGCGACGACAGCTGGGCAGCATCGGCGACCTCCGCCTCGGTGGTGCCACGTACTGGCACGAACTCCGACGCCTGGCGGTTGCCCAGGGTGATGGTGCCGGTCTTGTCCAGCAGCAGAGTGGACACGTCGCCCGCCGCCTCCACCGCGCGGCCGGACATCGCGAGCACGTTGCGCTGCACCAGACGGTCCATGCCGGCGATGCCGATCGCCGACAGCAGGGCGCCGATCGTCGTCGGAATCAGGCAGACCAGCAGCGCGACGAGCACGACGATGCCGAGCTTGGAACCGGCGTAGTCGGCGAACGGCGGCAGGGTGGCCACTGCCAGCAGGAAGACGATGGTCAGCGAGGCCAGCAGGATGTTCAGCGCGATCTCGTTGGGCGTCTTCTGCCGGGCCGCGCCCTCCACGAGGGCGATCATCCGGTCGATGAAGGTCTCTCCCGGCTTCGTCGTGATCTTGATGACGATGCGGTCGGACAGCACCTTCGTGCCGCCCGTGACCGCCGAACGGTCACCGCCGGACTCCCGGATGACCGGCGCCGACTCACCGGTGATCGCCGACTCGTCGACCGAGGCGACACCCTCCACGACATCACCATCGCCCGGGATGACGTCGCCGGCCTCGCAGACCACCAGGTCGCCGACGCGCAGTTCCGTTCCCGGGATGCGTTCCTCGGCGCCGTCCGCCAACCGGCGGGCGACGGTGTCCGTCTTGGCCCGGCGCAGGGTGTCGGCCTGGGCCTTGCCGCGGCCCTCGGCGACGGCCTCCGCCAGGTTGGCGAAGACCACGGTCAGCCACAGCCAGGCACTGATCGCCCAGCCGAACCAGTCGGCCGGGTTCCTGAAGGAGAACACGGTGGTCAGCACGGACCCGATCCACACCACGAACATCACGGGCGACTTGACCATCACCCGTGGGTCGAGCTTGAGGACGGCATCCGGCAGTGACTGGACCAACTGCTTGGGGTCGAAGAGGCCGCCGCCGACCCGCCCGCCGGGCTTGTGCCCGGTAGGCGCGTCCTGATGGGGCGCGAGGGTGGGAGTGGCCATGGAGTCCTGCTTCTTTGTCTCTGTCTTCGGCGTGCGGGTGGTCATGACGCCAACCCCTCCGCGAGCGGGCCCAGCGCGAGCGCCGGGAAGAACGTCAGACCGGTGATGATCATGATTGAGCCCACCAGCAGACCGGTGAACAGCGGCTTCTCAGTGCGCAGCGTGCCCGCGGTGACCGGGACCGGCTTCTGTTCCGCGAGTGAGCCGGCCAGCGCCAGCACGAACACCATCGGCACGAAACGGCCCAGCAGCATGCACAGGCCCAGCATCGTGTTGTGGTATTCGGTATTTGCCGCGAAACCGGCGAACGCCGACCCGTTGTTGTTCGACGCCGACGTATAGGCGTACAGCACCTCGGAGAAACCGTGAGGGCCCACGTTCGTCATCGACGACTCACCCTTGCCCAGCGCCATCGCCGCCGCAGTGCCCACCAGCACCAGCGCCGGGGTCACCAGGATGTAGCAGGCCGCCAGCTTGATCTCACGCGAGCCGATCTTCTTGCCCAGGTATTCGGGTGTACGGCCGACCATCAGCCCGGCGATGAACACCGCGATGATCGCCATGATCAGCATGCCGTAAAGACCGGAGCCGACACCTCCGGGCGCGATCTCGCCCAGCATCATGCCCAGCAGCAGCACTCCGCCGGACAGTCCGCTGTAGGAGTCGTGGAAGGAGTTCACCGAACCCGTCGAGGTCATCGTGGTGGATACCGCGAACAGCGAGGAGTTGCCCTCGCCGAACCGCTGCTCCTTGCCTTCCATCGCACCGCCCGCCAACTGTGAGGCGGTGCCGGGGTGGGCATACTCGATCCAGGTCACCGCGACCACGCCGACGAACCAGATGATTCCCATCGCGGCGACGATCGCGTAGCCCTGCTTCACGCTGCCGACCATCCGGCCGAAGGTGCGCGGCAGCGAGCACGGGATCACCAGCAGGAGAAAGATCTCCAGCCAGTTGGTGAAGCCATTGGGGTTTTCGAACGGATGTGCGGAGTTGGCGTTGAAGAAGCCGCCACCGTTGGTCCCCAGGTCCTTGATGGCTTCCTGCGAAGCCACGGCACCCGGACTGATCGCCTGCTTGTCACCGGTCAATGTGGTGACGTAGTGGACGTCCCCGAAGTTCTGAATGGCACCAGCCGCGATCAGCACGACGGCGGCCACCGCGCAGATCGGGATCAGGATCCGGATGGTGCAGCGCACCAAGTCTGCCCAGAAGTTGCCCAGCTCTCCGGTTCGGGACCGGGCGAACCCGCGCACCAGGGCCACCGCCACGGCGATACCGACCGCCGCGGAGACGAAGTTCTGCACCGCCAGGCCCATCGTCTGGGTGACATGGCTCATCGCCACCTCACCCGAATACGACTGCCAGTTCGTGTTCGACACGAACGAGGCGGCCGTGTTGAACGCCTGATCAGGGCTGATCGGCTTGAAGCCGAGCGAGAGCGGCAGCTTGTCCTGAACCCGCTGCAGCAAGAAGAGGAACAGCACACTCACCGCGGAGAACATCAGCACGCCACGGAGATAGGCGGGCCAGCGCATTTCGACGTCGGGATTCGCACCCACCGAGCGGTAGATCCATCGCTCGACACGCAGGTGCTTTTCGGACTGGAAGACGGCGGCCATGTAGTCGCCGAGGGGACGGTGCACGAGGGCAAGCGCGCCGATCAGCGCGATCACCACGAGCACGTCAGCAAGTACCGGACTCATGGTGGCGGCTCAGAACCTCTCCGGAAATATGAGGGCGAGGACGAGGTAGCCCAGCAGGGCAACCGCCACGACCAAGCCGACGATGTTCTCGGCGGTCACAGCTTCGCCACCCCCTTGGCGACGAGAGCCACCAGCGCAAACACCGCGACCGTGGCGACGACGAAGGCCACATCGGCCATCGCAAGCTCCTGGATCAAGTTCGAAGATGGATCGGACCCGTATAGGAAACCCATCCACCCAGTCGCATTTCAGCCGCCTTAACGCCCCCTATACGGCAACCCCAGCAGCTTTGACGTATCTCATACGGCATGCCCCACATCCGCCGCAGCACCGCGCTTGAGTTCCTGCGCTGCGCCATTGAGACGGAGTGGCGGGAGCTGGCACTGGGACACGATGGCGTCTCGGTGTGGGAATCCGAGCACAGGGTCGTGCTTCCGGAGCCGTACCGGAGTCTGATCGCCGAGATCACCAACGGGTCGCCCCTCGGACCCCGGCAGTACTGCGTCGCGGCACTCTCGCCTTGCGCGGCGGCTGATGCGCCTGTGCGGTCTGGAGACGGACGGCAGTGCCGAGGACTACTACCTGATAGGCCGGGACCACATCCCGTTTGTCGCGGTGACTCCCAGTACCGCTTGATGGGTGAGCCAGCCGACGGGCTTGCCGCTTCCGTGGTCCAGTACGGGCAGTCCTGTGCCGTCGGCGGTGACCAAGGCGTGCAACGCCGCGGACAGCGGCGTCCCATCCGTGACGGCCTGCGGCACCTCCGTCAGATCCTCCACGGTTACAGGGCTCTGGCTGAGGTCTGTCCGCGCCACGGCGAGCGCCTCGGCCACGGCGCGGGCCGTGACGACTCCGTGGTAGCGGCCCTCGCAGTCGGTGACCGGCAGGGCGCCGTGCCCGGACAGTGCCAGGGAGTCGGCGGCCTGCGGGAGCGGCGTGTCGGCCGGCAGGGGCGTCGGCAGTGGCTCCATCACGTGGCCGGCGGACACGGCGGCGAACGGGGAGTCGTGATGTGCCTGATCCAGGTCGATTCCACGCCGCCGCAGCTTCAAGGTGTAGATGGTGTCGCGGGACAGGGCGCGACTGGTCAGCGTGGCCAGCACGATGGCCAGCATCATCGGCAGGATGATCGAGTATTCGCCGGTCAGCTCGAAGAGTACGACCACCGCGGTGATCGGAGCGCGCGCGGCGCCCGCGAACGCCGCCCCCATGCCGACGAGCCCGTAGGCGCCGGCGTTGCCTCCCATGGCAGGGCTGAGGTGGTGGACGAGAATGCCGAAGGCGGTCCCGGTCATGGCGCCGATGAAAAGGCTCGGTGCGAAGACCCCTCCGGAACCGCCTATGCCGATGGTGAGGCTCGTGGCGAGAACCTTGCCCACGAGCAGGAGCAGCACGAAGCCGATGAGGTAGCGGCCCTCGACGGCGTTCTCCAGCGCCGGGTAGCCGACTCCGTACATCTCCGGCAGCGCCAGTAGCACTCCGCCCAGCAGCAGGCCGCCGGCGGCCGGGCGAAGCCATTCAGGCCCGCGCCAGGCCCAGTCGCAGGCGTCCTCGACCAGGTACAGGACACGCGTGAAGCCGAGGCCGACCACGCCGGCAGCCACACCGAGGACTGCGAACAGGAGGTACTGGACGAGGTTGTCGACATGGAAGGCGGGCAGTGCAAGAAACGCCGTGTCACCGAAAGCTGCCCGGCCGACGACGCTTGCGGTGACGCTGGAGATCACCACCGCGCCGAATGACTCCACGGCGAAATCGCGCAGGATCAGCTCCATCGCGAAGAACACCCCGGCCAGCGGCGCGTTGAAGGTGGCCGCGATACCGCCGGCGGCGCCGCAGGCCACCAGCATGCGCATTCGGCTCTCCGGGACTTTCAGGACGCCACCGAGGGCGGAACCCAGAGCTGATCCGATCTGCACGATCGGGCCCTCCCGGCCGACCGAACCACCGGAGCCCATACACAGAGCCGACGCAAGGGCCTTGACCACGGACACCCGCGGCGCGATGCGTCCGCCTCGCAGTGCGACGGCGTACATCACCTCCGGCACCCCGTGGCCGCGGGCCTCCTCGGCGAACCGCTGTACCAGGGGTCCGTACAGCAGGCCTCCGGCCACCGGCGCGAGCAGGACGAACCAGGGTCCCAGCCAGGGCAAGTGCGGGTGCGCCGCGCGACCTGCCGCCGCGTAGTCCTGGTGGCCGCTGAACAACCACGTGAACGTTCGGATCAGCCACCGGAAGGCGATTGCCCCCAGCCCGGCACCCAATCCGACGATCAGGGCGAGTACGACCAGGTCCCACTGCGCCCTGCTGCGCCTGCTCCCGACCCGAGTTCTTTGCATGATGCAAAGGTAGCAGTGTGTGTGCCTATGATTTCGACAGTGCAAAGTTTGTCTAGGCAATCCGTGGGCGGCTCGGCTGTCATCCTGCTGTGCGCCGAAGTGCTCGTGGAGAGTCTGCCGCCTCCTGGAGGCGTTGACGACTATGTGGGGCCGCATCCGCTTCCTGAGCGCGGCCGGCCGTCGAGGCTTCGGTCCGGATGCATCGGTAGCGGCATGCTGCGTGGTCACCGCTGGTGGCGATCCGCTCAACTTCGTCGATGCGGTGGATCAGTAGACGGACTCAGAGGCGATCCGTGGAGCCGCTGGGTCGTGGCTGTCGGTGGCCAGTTCACAGGAGAGGGCACCGCGTGTCGGCAGGCCTGCGGCTGACACGACCAGCGCGTTACCAGCCGATGTGCAATGGCGCTCCCTCGGCCACGGAGGGCTCGCCGCCCGCCTCGGTGAAGGCCTGCAGGGCACGAATCAGATGGCGCCGTTGGCCGGCCGGCATCGCCTCGACGATCCGGGCGATCTCGGACCTGCGTCCTTCGGTGACCTCGCGCACGGTCCGTCGTCCGGTGTCGGTGAGGGAAATGACGCTGGTCCGCCGATCCGTCGGCAGATAGCCGCGCACCACCATGTGCACCGCCTCCAGGCGGTCGAGCATGCGCATCGCGGTGGAGGGCTGCACGCCCAGTTCGGTGGCGAGCTGCGACAGGCTCAGTGCCCCGCGAGTGTCGAGGACCACCAGCATGCGGAACTGCGGCAGCGTCAGAGCGTCCTCGACAGCGGCAAGCGAGCGAGCGGACACCGCGACAAGCAGGCGGGACGCCGTCAGCAGGGCGCTGACCATCGCCTCGGCGTCGGATTCGGATGCAGGAGTGCTGGCGGCCATAGGGTCATTTCTACCGCTCGGCTCGGTAGGCGCGCTGTATACCCCTGATTGAGACGATGCTGTTGGACTGTGCCGACGCGGTACGAGACGCGGCGGCGATCAGAGCAGGTCCGTTGGATCCCCGGTAAGGCCGAGGAGCGCCGTGATGCGCTTGCCCACCGGCTCGCGGCGGGCGTCGACACTTCGGGAAACGGCGAGGATGATCTCCAGCCCAAGCCGTCCCACCCGGCCCGGGTCGCTTCCCAAAGCCGCGGGGAGGCTGGGGTCGGTGTCTCACACGGTGACCGCGAGCACCTCCTCGTCGACTTCCAGCTCCAGGAGGAACGGACCCGGAGCGTATTTGCACGCGTTCGTCACCAGCTCGCTCACGACGAGTTGCGCCATGGCCATCGATGAAGGGGAAATGTGGACGGCCTGCGCCTCGCTGAGGAACACGTGTGCAAACTCACGTGCTTCACCGATGGACCGGCTCCGTCCCTCGTAGGCGGCGCTCTTCCTCACGGGCAGGGGAACCGATGCCTGCCGGTCTTTCAGCGCGGCTGAAGCCGGGGGTATCCACGAAGGAGAGCCCCGATGACGCCAGTCATCCCCGAAGTGCTCTTCCTCTCCCGAAGCCGCAGGGGACTCCCCGGCGCGTCGTCAGGAAAGGGCGAAATAGCGCAGCCACAGGTACACCCCCGATGCTGCCACTGTGGCGGCGGTGACGATCAGGCCGTACTTGGTGAAGGTCCAGAAGCTGATGGGCTGGCGGTTGCGTTCGGCGATGCCGAGGACGACGACATTGGCGGATGCGCCGATCGCGGTGGCGTTTCCCCCGAGGTCGGCGCCCAGCGCCAGGGCCCACCACAGCACGTGCTGACCGGTGGGGGCGTCGCCCAGATGTTTGACAAGGTCCGCGGTGACGGGAGCCATGGTGGCGACGTAGGGGATGTTGTCGACCACCGCAGAGAGCGCCGCAGAGCCGAAGAGCAGCCCCATGGTCGCGCTCAGCTCATTGCCTCCGAGGGCATCCGCCAGAGCGCCGGAGAGGTCGCCGATGACGCCGGTCTCGATCAGCGAGCCGACCATGACGAACAGACCGGCGAAGAAGGCGAGGGTGGGCCACTCGACCTCCTTCAGTACTTCATTCGTCTCGACCCGGGAGACGAGTACCAGGACACCCGCGCCCAGCAGCGCCACCACGCTCGGCGCGTAGTGCAGCAGTGGATGCAGGACGAAGCCGGCGATGACCAGGGCCAGCACGCCGAGCCCCTGCACGAGGAGCCGGGGGTCGCGGATCGCCTCACGCTCCTCCAGTTCCATGATCTCGGCAGCCCGCTCCTCGTCGTAAATGAAGTACCTGTGGAACATGAGGCGGCACAGCACCAGGAGGACGCCGGTCAGCACGACGGCGATCGGAGCCAGGTGGACGAGGAAGTCGTTGAAGGTCAGTCCGGCACGGCTGGCGATGATGATGTTCGGCGGGTCGCCGACGAGGGTGGCCGTGCCCCCGACGTTGGAGGCGAAGACCTCGGCGATCAGGAACGGCGCGGCCGGCAGGGCCAGGCGTTCGCACACCAGCAGCGTCACCGGGGCGACCAGCAGGACGGTGGTGACGTTGTCCAGGAGCGCCGAGGCGAGCGCGGTGATGACGATCAGCATGGCCATCACCCGGTAGGGCTTGCCGCGGGCCCGTTTCACCGACCAGATGGCCAGGTACTCGAAGACACCCGTCTGCCGCAGCACACCGACGATCGCCATCATGCCCAGCAGCAGGAAGATGACGTCCCAGTCGACGCCCGAGTGCTCGCTGTAGAACGCGGTCTTGTCGTCGGTCGCCCCGATCAGCAGCATCAACGCGGCACCGCCCAGGGCGGCGGCCGTACGGTGGACGCGTTCGCTGATGATCAGGACGTAGGTGCCGGCGAACACCGCGATCGCCGCCCAGCTGTGCCAGTTGCTCATGTCACCCCGAGGAGTCGTTCCAGCAGATGGGCCGCGGTGATCACTCCGAGCAGCCGGGCATCCGCCTTGTCCTTGTTCACCACTGCCACCAGCGGGCTGCGCTCCCTTGCCATCAGGGCGGCGACCTCCAGCGCGGTGTCGTCCGGGTCGCACACCGGCGGGATCTGCCGTTCCTTGGGCAGGGCGTCGCGGACGGGCCGGCCGGACAGTGCCCGGCACAGCCGGTCGGCGTGCCTCTCGTCCACCACGGCCGCCAGTGTCGGGTCCTCGATCACATAGTCGGGGACCAGCAGCTTCACCAGACGTGAGGCGGGCAGGATGGCGTGCGGGGTGCCGTCCTCCTTGAGTACCAGCACCCCTGGCAGATGGCGGTCGGCCAGGAGCCGTGCCGCGTCCAAGGTGTCGCTGTCCAGACTCACCGACGGGTACTCCACCGCCAGGTCACGTGCGCGCATGGCCGGTCTCCTCCTTCCGGGCCGCGGGCAGCGGCTTCCGGTCTTCGTCCTCGGCCACATCATCGTCCGGAATACCCACAAGGTCCTCGACGTCGAACATCCGGGCGATCGGTACGTCGGTGCTGCTGTGCGCGATGATCGAGAAGGCGATGCACACCGCGATGAGCGTGTAGGCCTTCTGGCCCTCGGGGATGCCGGACTGCAGGACCAGGAGTCCGTAGACGACGGAGGCGAAGCCCTTCGGGCCGAACCAGGCGGCGGTCAGCTTCTCCCGCCTGTCGATGGTCCGGTTGCCGAGCAGGGACACGAGCAGGGAGGCGGGACGGATCAGCACGATCGCCAGCACCGCCGCGGCGTATCCGCCGAGCGAAAGGTCACCGAACAGACCGGGCGTCAGGAGAGCTCCGAAAACGAGCAGGGCCGCGAACTTGGCCAGCTCGGCCAGCGACTCGCCGAGCGGCTCGAACGCTTCCCTGCTCTCCGGGGAGACGGAGGCGAACACCGCACCGGCCGAGAACGCCGCCAGGTAGGGGTTGGCGTGGGTCAGATGGCAGGCCGCGTACAAGATGACGCCGACGGCAAGGGGCAACAGCGGCTGGAGCTTGGGTTCCGCGCCCAGGAGCCGGAAGCGGACCAGCCACGCGACGGCCAGAGGCAGTGTGATCCCCAGTGCCAGACCGCCGATCAGTTCGAGCCCGATCTTGCCCAGGTCCGCCTCGGCCGATGCCGCGGTCGGCCCCGCGGCCGCGATCAGGACGAGCACCACGGGAAGGGCCAGGCCGTCGTTCACGCCGCTTTCGACGTTGAGCAACTGGCGCAGCCGCGCCGGCACCTCCTTGCGACCCACGATGGCCGATGCGAAAACCGGGTCCGTGGGTGCCAGCACCGCGCCCACCAGGAACGACGTCGTCCAGTCCAGACCGGCGAGGAAGTGCGTGACCAGCGCCATGCCGAGCAGCGCCAGCGGCATCCCGATTCCCAGCGCGCGTGCCGGGTTGCGCCAGGCCCCGCGCAGCGCCGGGAACGAGACGTGCATCCCGTCGGTGAACAGCACGGCGAACAAGGCCAGGTCAGCGGTCACCGCCACGATCCCGCTGTCCGGGGTGATGTGGATCACTCCGAGGAAGCCGTCACTGACGAGAGCTCCGCCGAGCAGGAAGAGGAGGGAGGTCGAGAGCACCGAGCGCGCCGCGAGACCGGACAGCAACACGGCCACCAACAGCGCGGCCCCGAACACCAGCACGAGCACCACGAAAAACCGCCCCCGATCGACGAAGAGAAACATCCCTTGTTCGCCGACCAGACTTCCCGGCACACCGCAGGGCACCTTACCTGATTCATACGTTCCTCATACGAGACTTTGATGTCGACTTCGGCACGGTGACCCAGATGACAAGCTCGAATGTCGCAGATGCCCTGGTCGCCTCGTTTGCTCTGTGCAAAAGTGGTTGACCGGCACGTTGAGCAGAAGGCGTCACGGAATCCGGAGAGGGAAATCTTGGCCGAGCAGCAGAGGCACCCTGTCAACCTGCTGACGGTGCTGCCGTTCGCCATGATGGGCTTCGTCGCCACCGTCGACGTCCTGGCCGGTCCCGGTGTCGGACTCCTGCCACTGCTCTCCCTGGGCCCGGCATTCGCCAGCCTGACCGGAACACCGCGCCGGACTACGGCCATCGGCGTTCTGGCACTCGCCTTCTGCGTCTTCCTGGGCTTCTACAACGACCTGTTCCACGTACGCCGCGGCTACACGGCCCTGCTCTCGGTCGCGGGGGTCTCCGTCGCAGCACTCGCGGCCACGGCCGACCGCCGGCGCAGAGAGGCCGAACTGGACACGGTCCGGTCCGTCGCCGAGGCCGCCCAGCGGGTGCTGCTACGCCCCGTTCCTCTGGTCGCCGGGAACCTGCGGATCTCCGTCTCCTACACCTCCGCTGCCGCCGAGGCCCGTATCGGCGGCGACCTGTACGAGGTCGTCGCGGCGGACGGCGCGGTGCGCATCATCGTGGGTGACGTCCAGGGCAAAGGTCTCGAGGCCGTCGAGACCGCGGCCGTCGTCCTCGGGGCCTTCCGTGAGGCCGCACATGATGAACCCGATCTGGTCTCGGTGAGCTCCCGGCTCGAGCGGGCCCTGAACCGCAGGCTTTCCGGGGAGGAGTTCGTCACCGCCGTACTCGTCGAGGTCAAGGCCGACCGCAAGGTCACCCTCCTCAACTACGGTCACCCGGCTCCGCTGATCCTCCGGGCAGACGGCACCTTCACCCTGGCCGAGCCCCCCGGGAATGCCCCGCCGTTGGGTCTCGCCGAGATCGGACCCATAGGACCGCTCCCCTATCGCGTCCCGCTGGCCCCGGGTGACCAGATGCTCCTGTACACGGATGGCGTCACCGAGGCCCGCGACCGCGACCGGCACTTCTACCCACTCGATGAACGCACCCATCTGCTGAAGGACGCCGATCCCGACGCCGCCCTCGAGGCCCTGCGCAAGGATCTCGAGCAGCACACCGGTGGCCCGCTTCACGACGACGCCGCCATGCTCCTGATCCGTTACCGGGGGCCGGCGTAGGGCCGACCTGAGCGTTGCACTGGCGAAATCGCAGGCACCTCTCGGGCACGAGGCGCATGAGCCCGCCGATCGCAGCCCACGTGGCGTGCTCGGTGGCGGGGGCGAATACGGCGTGTGCGCCGGCGCGGGTGAGTCGGTCAGGCCAGGCGAGCCGCAACCGGCAGGCGCTGGCCCACTTCGTCACCGCCAGTCCGTGGGATCCGGTCCATCTGCGGGCCCGTCTGGCGTCGAAGGTGACTCCACCCACGCGACACCGGGGTCCCTGAAGGACGGAGACGCCTCAACTGAGGCCGCCGTCAGGGGACGACGATGACCGGGCGCTGGGCGCTGCGAGCCAGCCGGTCGGAGATCGGGCGGAACAGCCTGAGGCCGGCTCCGCGCCTGCGCCCCACGATGATCGCGTTCGCCCGGTACTTGCGGCCGGCCTTCTCCAGTTCGTCCGCGACGGCGCCCTTGCGGTGGATGAGTGTCCAGGGCAGCCCCGACAGATGGTCCTCGCGGGCGAGCTGCCGCAGGAGCGCCTGCTTGCCGCGGGCGTGCGGCAAGCTCCCGCCGCCCGCCTCGTCGTAGCCGAGCAGCGACGCAACGGGGTTCTCCTTCGCGACGTGGACGATGAGGAGCGCCGCGCCGGTGCGCCGCGCCATGCCGGCCGCGTACGACAGGGCCCGCCTGCTGGTGGCGGAGCCGCTGTATCCGACGAGCACCCCGTACTTGTCGACGGTCGCGTGGCCGCCGCCCGTCAGGGGAACCGGCTCCCCCGCCGTGGACGACCGCGGCAGGGGATCGTCGCCGAAGGGTTCGGGAACGCCAGGGCCTGCCATGGGAAACCTTTCGGGGCTGAGCTGAACGGGAGCCGGCCTCGGAACCGGGGGCGGTCACACGAGGACGACGGGGCATCCACCGCTACCGACCGGCGTCGCCCCCGAAGTGTGACAACCCCGGCACCAGCGGCCGGTCCGGCGCGCCCGGCGGCGCCGCTTCCCGCGGGCGTGTCACACGGGCGCGGGACGTCCGGTCTCAGTGGAGGAAGCGTGCGGGAAGCAGGGCCTTGTCCCCCGGGAATGTGAGGAACGTGACGTGAGCGAGGAAGCGGTTCCCGGGCGGCGCGGCGTGGCGTGCGCCGCGGGGACGGCACCGGCGTGAGCGCGCCGCAGGCCACCGCCACGGCATGGCGGCGCCGCATGGTCGCCCGCGTCGCCGACGAGAAGCACCGCACCGCCACCGCGCTGGAGCTGTTCTTCGACCTCTGCTTCGTCGTGGCCGTCGCCCAGACGTCCGCCGCGTTCGAGGAGGAACTGGCCGCGGGACACGTCGCGAGCGGCATCCTCGGCTACGCGCTGGTGTTCTTCGCAATCTGGTGGGCGTGGATGAACTTCACCTGGTTCGCCTCCGCCTACGACACGGACGACATCCCGTACCGCCTGCTCACCGTCGTGCAGATCACCGGCGCCCTCGTCATGTCGGCGGGCACGGCGTCCGCCCTGCAGCACGGCGACTACACCGTCATCACCTGGGGCTACGTCGTCATGCGGCTGGCCATGGTGAGCCAGTGGCTGCGGGCCGCCCGCGCCGACCCGCAGCGGCGCCGGTGCTGCCTGCGGTACGCCGCCGGGATCCTGGTGGTGCAGACGGGCTGGCTGGCGCACCTCGTCATGCCCGGCGACCTCCGTCTCCCGGCGCACGTGCTCCTCGCCCTGGCCGAGCTCTCCGTCCCCGTGTGGGCCGAGCGGGTGGCCCACACCACCTGGCACCCGAGCCACATCGCCGAGCGCTTCGGCCTGTTCACCCTCATCGTCCTGGGCGAGTCCATCACGGCCGCCGCCGGGGCGGTGCGCGCCGCCCTCGACACCGAAGCCACGTTCGGCGACATCGCCACGCTGGTGCTGGGCGGCACGCTCACGGTCTGCGCCCTGTGGTGGCTGTACTTCGCCCAGAACGCCTCCCGCCGCCTGGGCGGCTTCGCCACAGCCACGCTGTGGGGCTACGGGCACTACGCGGTCTTCGCCTGCGCGGCGGCGGTGGGCGCCGGACTCGCCGTCAACGTCGCCCAGACCACCGGGCACGGCCATCTGACCGCCCACGTCGCGGCAGCGGCCTACACGGTGCCCGTCGCCGGGTTCGTCCTGTCCGTGTGGCTTCTGCACCGCCGGGCCGCCTGGCACCCCACCGCGCCGGACGTGGTGCACGCGCTGGCCGTGGCGGTGATCCTGGCCGCCACGTTCGCCCCCGCCCCGGTCCTGGTGGCGGGCGTCGCCACCGCGCTCCTGGTCGCCGCGACCTGCGTGCCGCGCGCCGGCGTACGCACAGCGGCCGCGTGAACGCACGCCACCGGCGGAACCCGTCCCACGGGCTGTCGCGTCCAACGGCCCAGTTCACTGGGCACTTCACAGCGCGCCGCAGCCCTGGCGGCCGCTGCCGCCGCGGCCGTATCTCACGTGTTGCGCCGTCCGGACCCCGCATCGCCTCCCAGCTCCACACCCACTGCGTCGAGGCCGGCCCCGCTCACCGGCGACGCCTTCAGCGCCCCGCCGGGCTGCGACCGCCCACGCAGAAGAGCCCGGTGACGCGGCTGTCACAACTGTCGGCCCGCGGAGGGGTCATGGCGGCGGAGGTGCGGGGTCAGGTCAGCAGTAGGAGTGCCATCCCGAGCGGTAGCCGTCGCGGTAACCGCGCCGGTATTCGGAGTTCCAGCTCGAGGGGCGGTACGAGTCCCAGTGGTTCCGGCAGCGGGGGCGTGAGCGGGCGTCGTGGCGCCCGTCGTCCCGGCCGTCACGGTAACCGCGCCAGTAGCGATCGCTCGCCTGCGGGGCGAGGGTGCCCGCGGCCTGCGCCTGGACCGTGCCCGCCGTGACATGGCCGGCGGTCGCGGCCTGCGCGGGCGCCGCCGGCAGGACCGCCAGGGCTCCTATGGCTACCGGGCCTGCGAGCAGTGCGAGAAATCGCTGTGCGCGCATGGCTGTTTCCCCTCTCGAAAGCGTACGCGGTGGGGTGCCCTCGTCCCTGGTCAGACCCAAAGCCATGCTTTGAGTACGCCGTTGGGGAGCGGCGGGGCACCGGCCTCGAAGGGCGGACTGCGCCCACCCCCGACCGTATCGAGCCAGGTTCAGCATGTCCACTTATGGAGTAATCTGCCCCGATTTTCTGATGCACGCACCCTCCGTGCCCCCTCCGTCACCTTCGGCGCTCCCCCATAGGGTCGGCCCCCCGCCACCTGCCGGAATCCGATGAGCGGAGGCCGCCTTGAGCGCGGCGAACGATGGCCGGAACAAGGCCGATCGCGACTCCTCGACACCTGGCCCTCGATGCCGTCGCCGAAGTCCTCCCGAGGAGGAAGCCCGCCGGGCACGCACGCGGAAGTGCGTGCCCGGCGCGGGCCGTCAGGCGCCGGAGGTGCGCTCCGGCGCCGGGACCGTGCGCTGATGCGGCAGCGTCATCCCCTCGGGCTGTTCCTGACGCAGCACCACGTTCCGGGTCGGGAAGGCGATCTCGATGCCCTCCTCCCGGTAGCGGCGGTGCAGGCGCTTGATGAACTCGTGCTTGATCCGGTACTGCTCCCCGTACTCCGAGGTCCGCAGGATCACCGAGAAGTCGATCCGCGACTCGCCGAAGGTGTGGAAGCGGACGACCGTGTCGTGCTCGGGGATGCCTCCCTCGACGTGCGCCATGACCTCGCCGGCGACCTCGATGGTCACCCGCTCCACGTGCTCGAGGTCGTTGCCGTACCCCACGCCCGCCTGGACGATCAGGGACATCTGCTGCTCGGGCTGGTGGAAGTTGGTGGCGATCGCGTTCGCCAGCTTGGCGTTGGGGATGATCACCAGGTTGTCCGACAGCTGGCGCACCACGGTGTTGCGCCAGTTGATGTCGACGACGTAGCCCTCCTCGCCGCTGCTGAGGCGAATGTAGTCGCCGGGCTGCACGGTCTTGGACGCGAGGATGTGGACGCCCGCGAAGAGGTTGGCGAGCGTGTCCTGCAGGGCCAGGGCCACGGCGAGACCGCCGACGCCGAGGGCGGTGATCAGGGGCGTGACGGAGATGCCCAGGGTCTGCAGCAGGACCAGGAAGCCCATCGCCATCACGACGACGCGGGTGATGTTGACGAAGATCGTCGCGGAGCCGGCCACCCCGGACCGGGACAGAGCCAGCGACCGCACCGTCTCGGCGACCATGCGGCCCGCGGCTATCGTGGCCGCCAGGATCAGCACCGCGACGAGCACCTGGTTGACCGTCCGGTCCACGACGCGGGTCAGCGGCAGCGCCGCGGCCCCCACCCAGGCGCCCGCCGCCAGCGCAGCCCAGGGCACGACGGTGCGCAGGGCGGCGACGACGATGTCGTCGCCGCCCCATCTGGTGCTCCTGGCCCGCTCGCCCAGCCACTTCAGGGCCAGTCGCAGCAGCAGCCCCGCCAGGGCGCCGGCGGCGATCGCGGCACCGGCGACCATCAGGTCGTGCAGCGTGAGGGCCCGGTTCACCGGTCGCCTCCCCACGTGTGTACGGGTTCACCCACGAAGCGCGGGGGGTGCTGTGTCGTCACTTGTCGCCTTATCGTTCTGGGGACTTCGAGGAGGGCGCGCCGAACACGCGGTGTCCGGGCGCGATCTGACACATCCTGCCGCAGCGGTGCCGCGGCCCGCAGACGGCCCCCGCCCCGGCCGCCCGTTCCGGCCACGGTCGCCGCGGCCGGGAGCGGCGGCGGGTGTGCCGGTATCCTCCCTGTTCACAATGCACGACGCCCTTCGGCGTTCCCGGTGAGGACTCCCCCCTTGGCACCACGCTTCGGCACCGCCCGCTTCCACGTGGCCACCGGCCCCGCGCCGCTGTTCGCACGGGTGCGGCACGTACTGCGCGAGCCCGCACGCCTCACCGCGCGCGGGCCGCACGTGACGGAGCGTCTGGAGCGACGCGGGGCGCCGGTCGAGGCGCTGCTCGCCTTCGATCCCAGGTCCTGGGAACCGGTCTCCGCGGAGGTGCGGACCGACACCGGGAAGTGGGTGAAGGCGACGTGGCGGGTCCGGGTGGCCGGACAGGACTGGTGGGCGGTGATCGGGTACGGCAACACCTTGGTCACCGTGATCGACGTGCCGCCGCACCGACAGGGTCTCGGGGACGACATCGTGCGGGAGGGCCCGCTGTACGAGCGCGTGGCGGCCGTCAACGAGGCCCTCATGGCGGAGGCGTGAGCCGGCCCGGCGGGCCCCGCCCCACGCGGACGAGCGGGGCGGGGCCGGGCGCGGCGTCTAGCGGGTCACCGTGCCCGCCGGGGCCGGGGCGTACCCGGCCGGCCGGGTGGTGAAGGTGCCGCGGCCCTGGGTGCGGCTGCGCAACCGGGTCGCGTAGCCGAACAGTTCGGCCAGCGGCACCGTGGCCGTGACGACCGCCGTACCGGAACGCGCCGTGGAACCCGTGACGCGGCCGCGGCGGGCGGCGAGGTCGCCGAGGACGGCGCCCAGCGCGTCGTCGGGGACGGTGACCGTGAGCTCGACGACCGGTTCGAGCAGGGCCATGACGCCGCCGCGCAGGGCCTCGCGCAGCCCGAGCCGGCCCGCGGCGCGGAAGGCCGTCTCGGAGGAGTCACGGGAGTGCGTCGCGCCGTCGGTCAGCGTGACCCGCACACCGGTCACGGGGTGGCCGCCGAGCGGACCCTCGGCGAGGGCGTCCCGGCAGCCCGCCTCGACCGCGCGGACGAACTCCTTCGGCACCCGCCCGCCCACGACGTTCGAGACGAACGCGAACGCGGCCTCCGCGTACGGCTCGACGTCCAGGACGACGTGCGCGAACTGCCCCGCCCCGCCCTCCTGTCTGACGTGCCGGAAGACCAGACCCGACACGCCGCTGACGAGCGTCTCCCGGTAGGCGACCTGCGGCCGCCCGACCCGGACGTCCAGCCCCCGGTCACGGCGGATCTTCTCCACCGCGACCTCCAGGTGCAGTTCGCCCATGCCGGACAGGACCGTCTGGCCCGTCTCGGGGTCGGTCCGCACGGCCAGCGAGGGGTCCTCCTCGGCCAGCCGGGCCAGGGCCACCGCCAGGCGGTCGGTGTCGGTGTTGCGGGCGGCCTCGACCGCGACGAAGACGACCGGCGCGGCCACCAAGGGCGGTTCGAGGACCAGCGGCGCCCCCGGGGCGCACAGGGTCGCGCCCGCGGCGGCGGACTTCATCCCGACCACCGCGACGATGTCCCCGGCGACCGCCGCGTCGACGTCGACGTGCCGGTCGGCTTGGACCCGCAGGATCCGGCCGATCCGCTCGGTGCGTCCGGCACGTGTGTCCAGCACCGCGTCCCCCTTCCTGATCGTCCCCTCGTACACCCGCAGGTAGGTCAGCCGCCCGGTGGCGGTCACGTTCACCTTGAACACCAGCGCGGCGAACGGCGCGGCCGGGTCGGCCGCCTGGCGTACCGCCGGGACGTCCAGCGGTGACGGCAGGTAGTCCACGACGGCCTCCAGCAGCGGCTCGATCCCGCGGTTGCGGTAGGCCGAGCCGCACAGCACCACGACGCCGTGGCCGGACAGGGTCAGATCGCGCAGCGCGGAGCGCAGCGTCGCCTCCGACAGCGCCGACCGTTCGCAGAACTCCTCCAGCGCGGCCGGGTGCAGCTCCGCCACCGCCTCCTCCAGCACGCGGCGGCGCCGCAGCGCCTCCTCACGCAGGCCGCCGGGCACCGGGCCCCCGGCGTACGCGCCGTGGCCGTCGGCCCACACCAGGGCGCGCATGCGCAGCAGGTCCACGACGCCCGTGAAGCCGTCCTCCTGTCCGATCGGCAGCTGGACGACGAGCGGCACGGTGCGCAGCCGCTCGCGGATGGAGCGGGCGGCGGCGTCCAGGTCGGCGCCGGCGCGGTCCAGCTTGTTGACGAACGCGATCCGCGGCACGCCGTGCCGGTCGGCCCGTCGCCACACCGACTCGCTCTGCGGCTCGACGCCCGCGACCGCGTCGAAGACGGCGACCGCGCCGTCGAGGACGCGCAGAGCGCGTTCGACCTCGTCGGAGAAGTCGACGTGGCCCGGGGTGTCGATCAGGTTGAGCCGGTGGCCGTCCCAGTCGCAGCTCACGGCGGCGGCGAAGATGGTGATGCCGCGGTCGCGCTCCTGCGGGTCGAAGTCGGTGACGGTCGTTCCGTCGTGGACCTCGCCGCGCTTGTGGGTGGCGCCGGTGAGGTAGAGGATCCGTTCGGTGACGGTGGTCTTGCCCGCGTCGACGTGGGCGAGGATGCCCAGGTTGCGGACGGCGGTCAGCGGATTGACGGTGCGCATGGCCCGGTGGCCTTTCGGGTGATCCTTTCGGTGGGCGGCGCGATTCCCGCGATCCCGCGATGCCCCCGCGGCGGCAGGGCGTACCCGGCCGCCGGTCCCGGCCGCGCCGAGTGCGAGGGTCAGAAGGTCGTCGCGGACGTCCAGTGCCGGCCGCGCAGCCGGCACCGGGCCGGCGAAGACACCAGGATCACCTCATGCCGTGACGGGGACACGACGGCTGCGGTACGACAACACACGGCCGGGCTCCCCTCGTTCGTCACGGAACGCGCCACGGTGTCGTGCGGCGCGCGATCGACGCGAGTGTAGTGAGCGCGGCGGCTCCGGGGCATCGGGTTTTCCCGGCGGCGGGTCGCGGAGGGATGCCGGCTGCCACGCGCTCGCGGCGTGGGGGACCATTCGCGCCCACGCGGGCCCCGGACGGGCGGCCCCGGATGGCCGGCCCCGGATGGCCGGCCCCGCCTACTGGCCCGCCGGCGTCCGTTTCCCGCCGGTTTCCCGTTGCCCTCGCGACAGGCGACGTGTGGTTGCATTCCCGGGTGCACGACGAGACGGCAGATGCGGTGATCCGGGTCCGGCGGCGGGAGGAGGGCGACCTCGACGCGTGCGTCGGGGTGCTCGCCGCGGTCCACGACCGGGACGGCTACCCGGTCGACTGGCCCGCCGCACCGGCCGCGTGGCTCCGCGGGGCGGCGTTCGCCGCCTGGGTCGCCGAGTCCGCTGGTGCCGTCGTCGGCCACGTCGTCCTCACCCCGGGCACCGGGAGCGACGCCGCGCCCGGGCTGTGGAGTGCGCGCGAGGGCGTGCCCGCCAGAGCGACGGCGGTCGTCGGCCGCCTGTTCGTCGCGCCGGGGGCCCGGGGCCTCGGCATCGGGGCCCTGCTGATGGCCGCGGCCGTCGAGGAGGCCCGGCTGCGGGGCCTGCACCCGGTGCTCGACGTCGTCGCGTCGGACACGGCCGCGGCCGCCCTGTACGAGCGGCTGGGCTGGACGCTGCTGGCCACCGTCGAGCAGCGGTGGGGCCCGGACCGGACGGTGGCCGTCCGCGCCTACGCCGCGCCGCGGCCGCGGAGCCCGGCCGGCTGACCGGCGCGCGTCAGCGCCCGGCGCGGACCCCGTCCAGGGCCACGGACAGGACGCGGTCGCGCTGGGCGTCGTCGAGGAAGTTCGTCGCGGAGATCCCGGAGACCATGCGGAGCAGGTCGTCGAAGGACATGTCCGGGCGGACGTCACCTGCCTGCTGGGCGCGGTCGAAGAGGGGCCCGCCGGCCTGGAACATGGAGTCGCGGCAGGCCAGGAAGACGTCGGACTCGTTGTTGAGGGCCTCGCGGATGGCACGCTTGGTCACCGTGTAGTCGACGAAGCGGCCCAGCCAGGAGGTCAGCGCCTCCCACGGCTCGCCGCCGGCGACCTCCTGGGCGACCCGGCACAGGTCGTTGACCTCGTCCGCGTAGACGGACTCGAAGAGGTGCCGGCGGGTGGGGAAGTTCCGGTAGAGGGTGGCGATGCCCACGCCCGCGCGGCGGGCGATGTCCTCCAGGGAGGCCTCGGCGCCGTTCTCGGCGAAGGCCTCGCGGGCGGCAGCCAGCAGGGCGTCGTAGTTGCGCGCCGCGTCCCTGCGGTGCGGGCGCTGGGACGCGACGATCGCGCTGACGGGGAACGTGTCGGCCGCCACTGCTGCCTCCTTGACCGGAACGATTTGAAGTGGAGGGTAGCCTCCGCTACAGTGGAGGCATACCTCCACTTTAGCAGTCGGGGTGTGGTTCCCGCCGACGCGTGCCCGGCATGCGCCGGCGAGGCGTACGCACCCCGGTGTGACCCTTCACGGGCCCTGCGCCGACGCATCGCCCGTCCCGCGACTCTTCCGGTGGCCGCCGCGCGCAACCACCGCTCCCCAGGCTGCCCGCGCGGCCCGTACGACCACGGCCGGACGCTCCCGGCCACGCCCCCTTCCGAATCGGAGAGGCTTTTCATGCCACAAAAGTCCACCCGCCTCACCTTCACGGTCCTCGCGACCGGTGCGGGCGTGTTCTCCATGCTCCAGTCGCTGATCGCGCCGGCCCTGCCGACCGTCCAGCACGCCCTGCACACCTCGCAGTCCACCGCGACCTGGGTCATGACGGCCTACCTGCTGTCCGCCTCGGTCTTCACCCCGATCCTCGGCCGGGTCGGCGACCTGGTCGGCAAGAAGCGCACCCTCGTCGCCGTCCTGGTGACCCTGACGCTGGGCTGCCTGCTGGCCGCGCTCGCGCCGTCCATCGGCGTCCTGATCGTCGCCCGCGTCATCCAGGGCATCGGCGGCGCGCTGTTCCCGCTGTCCTTCGGGATCATCCGCGACGAGTTCACCGCGAGCGAGGTGGGCCCGAGCATCAGCAACCTGTCCGCCGTGATCGCCGCGGGCGGCGGCGTCGGCATCGTTGCGGCCGGCCCGATCGTCTCGGCTCTCGACTACCGGTGGCTGTTCTGGCTGCCCGTCGGCATCGTCGCGATCACCGCGCTGATCGCCTTCCGCTACGTGCCCGAGTCCCCGAGCCGGGCCGAGGGACGCGTCAACTGGCTCGGCGCCGTCCTCCTGTCGGGCTGGCTCGTCGCCCTGCTGCTGCCGCTCAGCCAGGCCACCCAGTGGGGCTGGACCTCCGGCCGCGCCCTCGGCCTGTTCGCCGCCGCCGTCGTCCTCTTCGCCCTGTGGCTGACGGCCGAGGCCCGCTCCCGCCACCCCCTGATCGACCTGCGCATCATGCGGCTGCGCGCCGTGTGGACCACCAACACCGCCGGCCTGCTCTTCGGTGCGGGGATGTACTCGATCTGGTCCTTCCTCCCCGGCTTCGCCCAGACCCCGCGCGCCGCGGGCTACGGCTTCGGCGCCAGCGTCACGGGAGCCGGCCTGCTGATGCTGCCGATGCTCGTCGCGATGTTCCTCTCCGGTGTCCTCAGCGGCCGCCTGGAGCCCATGGTGGGAGCGAAGCGCCTGCTCACGGCCGGTGCCGCGCTCGGCGCCGTGGCCTGCGGCTCGCTGGCGGCCTGGCATGGCCAGCAGTGGCAGGTGGCCTTCGCGGCCGGCATCTTCGGCCTCGGCATCGGCCTCGCCTTCGCCTCGATGGCCAACCTGATCGTGCGCAGCGTCCCGGCCGAGCAGACCGGCGCCGCGAGCGGCATGAACGCCAACATCCGCACCATCGGCGGCTCGATCGGCGCCGCGGTCACCAGCGTCCTGGTCACCAGCCGGCTCCAGCAGCCCTCCGGCCTCCCCTACGCGTCCGGCTACACCCACGCGTTCAGCCTCCTGGCGGTGCTCTGCCTGGCGGCGGCGCTGGCAGCGCTCCTCGTCCCGGTCCACCGCGCCGCCACCGCCCGCCACACCGCGGGCGTGCCCGCACCGGCCCCGGCGGAAGCCGAACCGGTCACGTCGGCCGCCCGCGGCTGATCCCCCGAGGCGGGTGCGGCGGCCCTTGTGGGGGGCTCACCGCACCCGCCGACGCATCCCACGCTGCCGTCCGCCGGCGGCGCGGCGGTCGCCCGCCCGTCCGTTGCGCGGCGCAATGATCGGTGACGTCGCGGCGCGAGCCGAGTACCGTACGCGCAATGCGGATCCTGCATCTCTCCGACACCCATCTCGACCGCTTCGGCAAGCCGAGGGCGGGTGGTGTCAACGCGAGGGAGTCGCTGCGCGGGCTGCTCCACGACCTGGAGCCGGTGGCGGACATCGACGTCATCGTCATCAGCGGCGACATCGCCGACGACGGGTCGCTGGACGCGTACCTCTCCGTGCGCGACATCGTCCGGGACTTCGCGCTGCGCCGGCAGGCGCCGGTGTTCTACAGCACGGGCAACCACGACGAGCGCCGGGCCTTCGCGCGGGCACTGGGCAGCGGGCACCTGCGCCCGGACGGCCGCAACCACGCCCACGCGATGCTCACCTCGCCCGCCGGGGAGCGGGCGGCCGTGAGCCTGGTCGACGGCTACCGCTTCATCACGCTCGACTCGCTCGTGCCCGGCATGGGCTACGGCCTGGTCGGCGGGGGACAACTCGCCTGGCTGCGGGAAGTCCTGGCCACCCCGGCCCCCATGGGCAGTGTGCTGGTGCTGCACCATCCGCCGATCGCGCTCGACGTCGAGGTCCAGCACGCGCTGGGACTGCGGAACCCCGACGAACTGGCCGACGCGATCCGCGGCACGGACGTGCGGCTGATCCTCTGCGGCCACTTCCACCTCCAGCTCTCCGGGCACCTGGAGTCGGTGCCGGTGTGGGTGACCCCGGGGGTCGTCGGCCGGGTCGACCTCACCGCGCCGCCCGGCACCGAGCGCGCCGTCCGGGGGGCCTCGGCCACCCTGGTGCAGATCGGAGCCCACGGCGGGCCTTTGTTCCACACCCTGCACGCGCGCGACCCGAGGGCGGGCGAGACGATCTACGAGCTCGACCGGGAGCAACTCCGTACGATCATCGACCGGCTCGGCTCCGGCGTCCGGTCCGGGCCCGGCAGTTGACACTCCCGGGACCCCGTCGGCCGCACCGTGCCTCACCGCGCCTCACCTCACCTCACGTCACCGCACGAACACCCGCCGCGGTGAACAAAAGGGAAATCCCAAGGAATTCGATCCCGTTCGAAATCCCGATCACGCCAACTTTGTTCGCAACAGCAAACGCTGACCATCGGGCACCCGAGAGACCCATGACACTCCGTGCCGCCGTCCGCCCGGCGGCCGCGGCGGTGGACCCCCGGTAACGCCGGAGCCGGGCCGTGGCCGGAATCAACCCGCCCCGAACGGCCCGCCGATAGTTATTACCGGCGGGTAGTAGCGTCGACTCCAGCGCGCAACACACAACTGGTCCGATCGACCGAACCTGCCCATGCACGGTGAACCGCCGGGAAGCCAACGGAGTTGTTGTCCGATGCCAGTCTTACAAGCGCCCACGGACGAGCGCGTCACCCACCGCGGCAGCGATGCCACGGTGACCTGGACCGCCCGGCTGCGGGCGGTCGAACAGGACCCCTTCTTCTTCGACCACCCACTCGACCACCTGCCCGCGGCCCTGCTGATCGACGGGGCCGCCGAACTCGTCGAACGCGTCGCCGCTACGGACGCGCACCCCGGGCCCGCCTGGCGGGTCCACGCGCTGGAACTGGAGTTCGGCAGCTTCGCCGAGAAACACCTCCCCGTGGAGCTCAGCGCACGCGCCCTGCCCGGGACCCCCGGCGGTTGGCGGGTGCGCGCCAGGCAACGGGACCGCGCGGTCTGTGACGGACGGATCCACGCGGTGGCCGTCCCGTCCCCGGGGAGTCCGGGGGGCACGGCACCGCCAGGACCGCGGGCCGGAGAGGACCGGGGGCCGCGCCGCGACGCCATGGTCGCCCCCGCACTGGTCCACCGCCACCGCCCCGAGAACGTCCTGCTCGCCGACTACCGCAACCACGGACCGGGCGGCTACAGCGCCGAGTTGCTCTCCCCGCCCCGCGGCCACCATCTGCGCGGCCGCCCCGGCGGATCCGGTGCGGAGCTGCGCTCGCTGACCGAAATCGCCGAAGCCGCACGGCAGTTCGTGACGCTGCTGGGCCACGAGTCACGCCGGGTGGACTTCGACCGCCACTACGTCCTCACCTCGGTGCGCGCCGCCACCGCGCGTCCGGTACGCCGCGCCGAGGGGGTCCGGCTGTGGACCGACTCCCTGCCCCCGGTCGGCGGCGGTGACGTCCGCATCCGGTTCAGCGCGAGCGGCGGCCCGGTCGGCGAGGCCCGCTACAGCGGGTACGCGCTGTCCCCTGCCGCGTACCGCAGGCTGCGCGGCGCCCCCGCGGGAGCCGCGCAATGAGCCCGGACGCCGGGACGGACACCCGGACCGCACCGCCGCGGCAGCGCGAGCGCATGCGCCGCCCCCGCCTGGAGAGTCTCTTCCCGCCCACCCTGTTCACCGCCGGACTGGTGGCCCTGGGCTGGGCCCTGGTCCGCGAGGGCGGCCACTGGTCCGAGCCCCGGCACGGCGCCCAGACCGTGGTCATCGGCCTCTACCTGCTGTGGACCCTCCTGGAACTGCGCGTCACCTTCCGGGCCGCCCCGCGGGTCAGCGGCGGCGACGACCGCGGCACCATGCAGTGGTACGGGGCGGCCCGGGGCGCGGTGGTGGCCACCGCCCTCTTCGTGGCCCCCTGGTGGCAGGGATGGGGACCCGGCCAGTGGCTCGCGGCGGCGGTCTTCGTCTGCGGTGCGGCGCTGCGCCTGGCGGCGATCCGCCGGCTCGGCCGCTTCTACTCGCACAAGGTGCGCACCCTCGGCGACCACGAGGTCGTGACCGACGGCCCGTACCGGCTGGTGCGCCACCCCGCCTACAGCGGCATGGTGCTGGCCCACGCGGGCTTCGTCGGGGTCCTCGCCAACCCGCTCAGCGTCGCCGCGTTCCTGGCGCTGCTGCTGCCCGCCGTCGTGCTGCGCATCCGCGCCGAGGAGCGCGCGTTGACGGACCTGCGCGGGTACGCCGCGTACGCCCGGCACCGCAAGCGCCTGATCCCGGCGGTGTGGTGACCTTGACCGCACACGTAACCACGGCCGGCGCCAAGCCCCGCGGGAGTCACCGTCCCCGTTCCCTCACCCTCGCCCCGCTGCTGGATCAGAAGCACATGACGGCTGGGGACTGCGGGCACAAGTTCGCGCGGCTCGCCCGGATGCGCGGGGCCGGACTGACCGTGCCCGCCTTCTTCGTCCTGCCCGCGGACTGGCACCGCGCCCTCACCCTGCCGCTGCGCCCGCGCATCGACGCCCTGCTGCGGTCGGCGGACTTCACCGACCCCGCCTCCGTACGGACCGCGGCCGCCGGCATCCGCGAGCTGTACGCCACCGCGCCCCTGCCGCCGGAGGCCGAACGGCGCCTGCTCGCGGCCTTCGACGAGGTGATCGGCCCGGCCGCGCCGGCCGCCGTACGAGCCTGCACCGCCGGCGTCCACGGCGAGGACGGCGCCGACGACCCCTTCGCGGGGCTCAGCGACAGCTTCCTGCAGGTGCGCCGCGCCGCGCTCGTCGACCGGGTCCGGGCGTGCTGGGCCTCCGGGCACAACGCGGAGGCGCTGCTCTACCGGCACGCCCGCGGCCTGCCGGTGGACTGCGGCGGCCCTGACGGCATAGCGGTCGCCGTCGGCGTCCAGCGGATGGTGCTGGCCGAACGCTCCTTCGTGATGTTCACCTGCGACCCGCGGACGGGCGCCGCCGACACCCTGATCGCCGCGGGCCTCGGCCTCGGCGAAGGCGTGGTGCAGGAGAAGGTCGGCGTCGACCACTACTTCCTGCGGGGCCCGGAGCAGCGGCTGGAGCGCGTCGTCGCCGCCAAGCCCGAACGCCTCGTCGCCGACCCGCGGCGCCCCGACGCGGGGCCGGTGCCGCAGGCCGTACCGCCGGAACTGCGCGACGCCCCCGTCCTCGACGACCCGCTCGTACGGGAACTGGCGGCCCTGGGCCGCACCGTGCAACGGCTCTTCGGCGGGCAGCCGCAGGACGTCGAGGGCGCCGTCACCGCCGACGGACGGGTGCACCTCGTACAGTCCCGCCCGGTCGCGGTCGATCTGCGGCTTCGCCGGCTGTGGAGCAGCGCCAACGTCACCGAGAGCTTCCCCGGCCCCACCACCGCGCTGACCTACTCCTTCGCGCGGCGGTTCTACCACGCGATCTTCCACGACCTGTACCGCAGGATGGGCGTGCCGGCCCGGACCCTCCATGACGACGAGCCGTACCTGGAGCGCATGATCGGGCTGCACCGCAACCGGATCCACTACGACCTGGAGTCGTGGTACCGGCTGCACGGCCGGCTCGCCGTCTTCCCGTGGTTCCGCGCGTCGTGGGAGTCGATGATGGGTCTGGCAGAGGGCAGCGGCCCCGCCGCGGAGCCCGCCCCCTGCCCCGTGCGGCTGGTGCGTCCGGTGGCCCGGGTCGTACGGCTGATCGCCGGTCACCACCGCTCCATGACGGCCTTCGAGGGCTGGTGGGAGGACCTGATCGCCGGCCGCCGGGGCGCCGACTGGTCCGCCGCCGACCCGCTGGCCCGCATCCAGGACCACCGCGAGGTGTGGCGGCAGGTGGGCAACCACTGGGGCGTCACCCTCCTCAACGACTCCGTGCTCGGCACCACCGCCGGCATCACCGGCCGGCTGCTCGCGCGCTGGGCGCCCCACGAGGGCCCCGGTCTCCTGAGCGACCTGCTCTGCGGCGACGAGTCCAACCGCAGCAGCGAGGCGGTGATGTCACTGCTCCGGCTGGCCGAGACCGTACGCCGGAACCCGCGGCTGTCCGCCGCCCTGCGCGCCGGCCCGGAACCGGGACCGGAACTGTGGCGGGCGGTGCGGGACGGCGTGTTCGGGGAGGAGCCGCGGGCAGCCGCGCTGGAGCACCTCGACCGGTACGGCGACCGCGGCCTGCACGAACTGAAGATGGAGCGGCCCAATCTCCGCAGCACCCCGTGGACGCTGCTGCGGATGGCCGGCGAGCACGCCGCCGCCGGACTCGACGGGCCCGCGCTGCGCACCGCCGAACTGCGGGTGCGCGCCGCTGCCGAGGAACGGCTGGCGGCCGCGCTCGGCGCCCGCTCGCCCCGGCTGCGGCTGGTGCGCGCCCTGCTGGCGGCCCTGCGCCGCGCGATCACCCACCGGGAGAACTCCCGTTACTTCCGCAGCGAGCTCTTCGGCTACAGCAAGGCGGTCTTCGCCTCGCTGGGCGAGGACCTGCACGCGCGCGGGGTGCTGCGCGATCCCGGCGACGTCGTCCACCTCACCCAGGACGAGCTGTTCGGCTGGTACGACGGCAGCGGGGTCAGCGGCAACCTTCAGGCGCTCGCGGACGTCCGGCGCGCCGAGTACGAGGCGCCGGGGCCGGACCTGCCGCCGGGCTTCACCACCCTGGGCCCGGTACGCGACCGGCTTCCCCGCGGCCCGGCGACGACCGCCCCCGGCGGGCACCGCGACGGGGAACTGTCGGGACTGGGCTCCAGCAGCGGCGTCGTCCGCGGCACCGCACGTGTCGTCCTCGACCCGCTGCGGCCCGTCGAACCGTGCGCGGACATGATCCTGGTGGCCCGCGAGACCGACCCCGGCTGGCTGTTCCTCATGCTGGGGGCGCGCGGGCTGGTCGTGGAACGCGGCACCCTGCTCTCGCACACCGCCATCACCGGCCGCAAGTTCGCCATCCCCACGGTCGTCGCCGTCGCCGGTGCCACCACCGTCATCCCCGACGGAGCGCTGATCGAGATGGACGGCTCCACGGGAATCGTCAGGATCCTGACGCCCCCGCCGGACCAGGAGACGGGCCGATGAGGACGGCGACCGCGCTCCTGCGTTTCACGGGCCAGGTCTTCACCCCGTACGTGTACGTCCCCTACGCCACGCTGTGGGTGCTGTCCCTGGAGGCCGCGGCCGCGGCGGCGACCCGCACGCCCTGGGGCCCGGGCGCCGGCACGGCGGTGCGCTGCGCCTCGGCCGTCCTGGTGCTCTACTGGCTGCGGGTGGTGGACGAGCAGAAGGACCTCGACTACGACCGGGAACACAACCCGGACCGCCCTCTGGTGCGGGGCACGGTCACCGTCGCCCAACTGCGGTGCGCGATGGCAGGCGTGGTGGTGCTCCTCGCGGCGCCGAACGCGGCCCTGTCGCCGGTGTCGCTGCTGCCGCTCGCCGCCTGCCTCGCGTACTCCTGGCTGCTGGTGGTGCTGGAGCGGCGGTCCGCCCGGCTCCGGGACGGCCCGCTGCTCAACCTCGCCGTCACGCACCCCGTGCAACTGCTGCTCAGCGTGTACATGTACGTCTCCCTGACCGACTCCACGCCCGTCCCCGCCGGGTGGCAGGTGCTGCCGCTGCTGCTCGTCCCGGCCTGCGTCTTCCTGCACTTCGAGTTCGCCCGCAAGACCCGCCGGCGGTCCGAGCCCGGCTCCCGGACGTACTCCGGCGTCATCGGCCCGGTGCCCAGTGCCCTGGCGGCGCTCGGCTGGGCGGTGCTCGCCGCCGTGGCGGCCGCGGCCCTGCTGCCCGATCCCCGGGCGCTGTTGCCTTGCGCCCTGACGGCCCTCCCGGTCGCGGTGGCGGTGCGCTTCCTGCGCCACCGCAGCGCGGCCTGGCCCGTGCCCGCGGCGATGGTCTTCGTGGTCGGCTTCCTGTCCGCCCTGCTCACCTCGGCGCTGCTCATCCAGTCCGCCGACCCCGGAGGACCGCGGTGATCGCTCACCCGCCGCACCGCCCACCGGCGGCACCGCGAACCAGGACTGGGACCACGCCCCACCGGCCCTCCTGGCAGCCCCGCCTGCCCCTTCGCCGACGCCCCCGCGAGCGGCCCGCCGACCCCCGGCCGGGCGGTGCCCGCCACCGCCGCGCCGCCGCCGATCAGCGACTCCCCGCCCGCCGGCCCTGGAGACCTCCCTCGATGACGACCGTCCTGCTCACCGGTGCCGCCGGCTTCATCGGCGGTGCCGTCCACCGGCGCTTGCGCCAACAAGGTGTGGACCTACGGCTGCTGGTGCACCGCCGCCCACCCGCGGCCGACCCCGCGGCCCGCCTCGTCCACGCCGACCTCACCCGCCCCGGCACCCTGCGCGGCGTCTGCGACGGCGTGGACACCCTGCTCCATCTCGCGTGCACCGTCGACGAGGGCGATCCTCGGGCCTGCGCACTCGTCAACGACCGGGGCACCGCCGCCCTGGTCGGCGAGGCACGGCGTGCCGGGGTGCGGCGGATCGTCCACCTGAGCACCGCCGCGGTGTACGGCGACGGGCCGCACCGCGGTGCCGCCGAGGGCGACCTCGTCCCGGCGCCGGTCTCCGCCGTCAGCCGCTCCCGGCTCCGGGGAGAGCGGTCGGTCCGGGCCGCCGGAGGCGTCGTGCTGCGGCCGATGTTCGTGTACGGGCCGGGCGACCGGTGGCTGGTCCCCCGGCTCGTCCGTACCCTCACCGCGCTGCCGGTCTCCGTCGACGGGGGCCGGGCCCTGCTCTCCCTGGTCGCCGTCGAGGACCTGGCGGCGGCGATCGCCGCGCTGGCCGTGGCCGGCTGGGGCCCGGTGCCCGGCGGGGAGGTCCACCACGTCGCCCACCCCGAGCCGGTCGCCGTACGCGAGCTGGCCGCGGCGCTCACCGAGCACCTCGGTGTGCCCGCCCCCGTGGCCGGCCTCACGTACGGCGAGGCCCTCGAACTCCTCGCCGGGAGGCCCCGCGACCTGCGCCACCTGGCGCTCTTCGGCCAGGACCACCACTACGACAGCGGCCGCGTCTGGCGGCGCACCAGCCACATCCCGGGGGCCTTCGCCACGCGCTTCGCCGCCGCGGCGCCCTGGTACCGCGCCCACCTCGACCCCCTGGCCACGCCGGCGGCAGCGGCCGCCGGACCGACGGAAGACGGGACGCCGTGACCCTACCGATCCGCGCCACCGCGACCGCGACCGCCGCGCCCTCCGCCGCCGGCCGCGCTCCCGAGGCCCCCGGAGCGCTGCCCCTGCTCGGCCACGGCCCGGCACTGCTGCGGCGCCCCCTGGAGTTCCTCGGCTCGCTCCCCGCCGTCGGCCCGGTGGTCCGCATCCGTCTGGGCGCCCTGCCCGCGTACGTCGTCAACGACGCCGAACTGGTCCGCGCCCTGCTGACCGGCGAAGCCGGCCGGTTCGACCAGGGCGTCCTCATCGAGAAGGTACGCCCCCTGCTCGGCTCCGGTGTCGGCACCGCCGACGGCGACGAGCACCGCAGGCTGCGCCGGCTGATGCAGCCCGCCTTCCACAAGGCCCGCATCGCCCGCTACGCGGACACCATGACCGCCGTCGCCGCCCAGCGCGGCGCGGCCTGGCGGCCCGGCGGAATCGTGTGCGTCGACCGGGAGATGAACGCGCTCGCCCTCACCACCGTGGCCAGGGCGCTGTTCTCCTCCGACCTGGGCGCGGAGGCCGTCACCGAGGTGCAGCGCTCGCTGCCCGTCGTCCTGGACGAGATCCCCCGCCGCTCCGTGCTCCCCGACGCCCTGCTGCGGCTGCCCACTCCCGCCAACCGGCGCTTCGACCGGGCCGTACGGCGTCTGCGCTCCGCCACCCGGCACGTGGTGGAGGCCGCCCGCGCCGACGGCACCGACCACGACGACCTGCTCTCCGTGCTGCTGCTCGCCGCGGACGAGCGGACCGGGGAGCGGCTGACCGACGACCAGGTCCACGACCAGCTGGTCAACATGCTCGTCGCGGGCACCGAGACCACCGGTGCCACCCTGGCCTGGGTCTTTCACGAACTCGCCCGCGAGCCCGCGGTGGAGCGCCTGCTCCACGAGGAGACCGACCGCGCCCTGTGCGGACGCCCGGCCGTCTTCGAGGACCTGCCCCGCCTCCCCCACACCCGGCGCGTCGTCCAGGAGGCCCTGCGCCGGTACGCGCCCTGGATCATCCTGCGGCTCTCCCCGGACGGGGTGCTGCTCGGCGGCGTCCCCGTCCCGGCCGGCGCGACCGTGCTGTTCAGCCCGTACGTCCTGCATCACCTGCCGGAGCTGCACCCCGGACCTCTCGCCTTCGACCCCGACCGCTGGCTGCCCGAACGGGCCGCGGGCCTGCCCCGGGCCGCGTACATCCCCTTCGGCGCGGGCGGGCGGCAGTGCCCGGGCAACGTCTTCGCCCTCACCCAGGCCGTCCTCCAGGTCGCCACGATCGCCACCCGGTGGCGCCTGCGCCCGGTGGGCGACGGCCCGCGCGTCCGCGAACTCGCCCGCGGCGCGGTCGTCCACCCCACCACGATGCCGATGACCTGCGTGCCGCGCGAGCGCGCGGGCACCCGGTGACTCCGCGGACGACAGTCCGGTCACGGGCTCGCGCTTCCGTAAAGACATCCCCATGCAATGGTCTGCTTTCATCATGGGCGGGAGGAGAGTGAACCGGGGCGAGGGGCGAGCCGTACAGGCTTGTCGGTGGCCCAAGCCTCCCCAGCCGGGGTCACCCCCCATCACTGTGGCTCGTTGGAAGGAACCCCGGGTTGTCGCTCTCCAGCGCTCATCAGCGACCGGTTACGGATCAGGCGGACACGAGGCAGCAACCGCCCCCGGGTGACGCTCCCGAGGAGGCGGCCGCGAAGCCGGCCAAGGAGACGGCCGAGGAGACGGCCGAACCCGAGGCGAATGCGAAGACGCAGGAGGCTGCGGCCCCTGCCGCCGACAGCGGGACGGAGGACGAGCAGGCGCCCGAAGCGGACCCCGGCGACCCCGCAGCCCCCGCCGCGGGCAGCGCCCTCGCCCGGTGGCGGGAGCGGCACCCGGACGTCACGCGCGCCGTGTCGTGGAGCCTCACGATCCTCGCCGGCGGCCTGGTGCTGTTCGCCTTCCTGATGCCCGATCGGCTCCCCCAGCTGACCGCCTCCCGGTTCGCCCGCGTCCCGTCGGAGCCCGTCCTGCTGGCCGCCCTGCTGCTCGTGCTGCCGCCCCGGCCCCGACGGGTGGTGGCGGTCCTCAGCGGGGTGCTCCTCGGCCTGCTGGTCGTCCTCAATTGCGTGGACATGGGCTTCTACCAGTCGCTGCAACGCCCGTTCCACCCGCTCTTCGACTGGCCCCTGTTCTCCGACGGGCTGTCGTTCCTGAAGGACTCGGCCGGGGGGACGACGGCTTACGGCGCTCTGGCCGGGGCCCTGCTCGCCGTCCTCGCGCTGCTCGTGCTGATGCCGCTGGCGATCCTGCGGCTCTGCACGCTGATGCTGCGGCACCCCTCGGTGGCGCGCCGCAGCACCCTGGTGGCCGGCGTGGTCTGGATGACGTGCGCGACGCTCGGCATCCAGGTATCCGGGCTGAATGTCGCCGCCAAGGAGGCCAGTTCGCGGGTCCGGGGCCAGGTGGTCATGGTGCGGCAGGGCCTGGCCGACCAGAAGGTGTTCGCCAAGAAGGTGGCGAACGACCCGTTCGCGAAGGTCCCGTCCGACCAGTTGCTGTCCGGACTGCGGGGCAAGGACGTCATCTTCACGTTCATCGAGAGTTACGGCCGCGGCGCGGTCGAGGACCCGGCGATGGCGCCGGACGTCGACGCGGTGCTCCGCGACGGCACCCGGAAGCTGGCCGACGCGGGCTTCTCCGCCCGCAGCGGCTGGCTGACCTCCCCCGTCACCGGCGGGGGCAGCTGGCTCGCCCACACCACCTTCCTGTCCGGGCTGTGGGTCCAGGACCAGCAGCGCTACCGCTACGTCAGCTCCAGCGACCGGATGACCCTGACCAGCGCCTTCAAGCGCACCGGTGACTTCCGCACGGTCGGCATGATGCCGGGCGTCACGCGGGCCTGGCCGGAGAGCAAGTTCTTCGGCCTGGACCACGTCCACGACTCGCGCACCATGGGCTACCAGGGCCCCAAGTTCAGCTGGTCCCCGGTACCGGACCAGTACACCCTGTCGGCGTTCGAGCGTCTGGAACACGGGAGGGCGCGGAACCAGCCGATGATGTCGGAGATCATCCTGACCTCCAGCCACAACCCCTGGGCGCCGATCCCCCGCATGATCGACTGGGACCAGGTCGGCGACGGCTCGGTCTACGACGCCATCAAGAAGGAGGGCAAGGACCGCGACGAAGTCTGGAAGGACCCCCGGCAGGTGCGCCGGGAGTACGGAAGGGCCATCCAGTACTCGCTGAACAGCCTCATCGAGTTCGTGACGAAGTACGGCAACGAGAACACGGTGCTGGTCTTCCTCGGCGACCACCAGCCGGTGTCGACGGTCGTCGGCGTCGACGCCAGCCGGGACGTGCCGGTCGCGATCGTCGCCCACGACCCGAAGGTGCTGGACCAGGTCTCCGGCTGGGGCTGGAGCGAGGGGCTGCGGCCCGAGCACAACGCTCCCGTCTGGCGGATGGACGCCTTCCGCGACCGCTTCCTGACCGCGTTCAGCTCCCCTCAGTCTT
>NZ_JBYIQW010000152.1:0-548 GCF_057707815.1 Actinacidiphila sp. bgisy160 | reverse complement strand
GCCGAATTGCGGCATGTCGGGCCATCCGCGGCAGGAGACGAGGTTGCCGTCCACGACGTCGGGAGCGTCGATGACCGTCGCGCCCGCGTTCTCCATGTCACCGGTGATGGGCGGGAAGCACGCCGTCTTCCGGCCCTTGAGCAGTCCGTACACAGCCGGCACCTGCGCGCCGTGGCAGATCAGCGCGATCGGGAGGTTGCGCGCGAAGAAGTGCTCGGTGATGCGCCTGACGTCGGCGTCGACCCGGATCCACTCGGGGGCACGTCCCCCAGGGATGATGAGGGCGTCATAGCGCTCGACGTCAACCTCGGCCCAGGGCACGTCGACCGGCAGCTTTCGGCCGTTCTTCTCCACGTAGGCGTCGGAGTTGGGGTCGAACTCGTGGATGACCAGCTGAACGTCACGCATCGTCCGCGACGAGACGTCAACGCCCCAGCCGCCCTCCTGAACGCGATAGTAGGGATACATGGTGTCGAGCTCCTCGGCGGCGTCGCCGGTCAGGAGCAGCGCTCTGGGCACCTGCTTCTCCTCGCATCTGAGGCGGGTGA
>NZ_JBYIQW010000151.1:0-597 GCF_057707815.1 Actinacidiphila sp. bgisy160 | reverse complement strand
CTGTACTGCGACGGAACCGCCGGCAAACGCTGCCCCGTGGGCGCGCCGACGTTCTGGTCCCGCAAGCGCCTGTCGTCGGTGACGACCAAGGCGCAGCGCACCGAGGGCTCCACCACGTTGAGCAAGGTCGACAAGTACCTGCTGACCCAGTCCTTCCCGCGGACCCTGACCGACACCGCCCCGCCGCTGTGGCTGGAGTCGATCCAGCGCACCGGCTACGCCGTGGACGGCTCCACGCAGCAGGTGAACGCGGTGGAGTTCTCCCACAACAACCAGGCGATGCCGAACCGGGTCACCACCGGAAGCGGCGACCCCAGGCCGGCGTTCGACCGGCTCCGGATCCGCCGGGTCGTCACCGAGTACGGCGGTGAGATCGACGTCGAATACTCCGATCCCTGCCCTTCCATGGCCACCTCCGCCCACCCCGACCCCGAGGCCAACGGCACCCGCTGTTACCCGGTCTACTGGAGCCCGGACCCCGAGCAGGAGACCATCGACTGGTTCAACAAGTACGTCGTCACCTCCATCACCCAAAAACCCCGCATCGACGACGTCCCCGACCTGGTCACCGAATACCAGTACCCCACCGACGGCGCC
>NZ_JBYIQW010000150.1:0-600 GCF_057707815.1 Actinacidiphila sp. bgisy160 | reverse complement strand
TTGTACTGCGCCGGAGAGGCCGGCAAACGCTGCCCCGTGGGCGCGCCGACGTTCTGGTCCCGCAAGCGCCTGTCCTCGGTGACGACCAAGGCGCAGCGCACTCAGGGCTCCACGGCACTGAGCAAGGTCGACAAATACCTGCTCACCCAGTCCTTCCCGAGCACCCTGACCGACACGGCCCCGCCGCTGTGGCTGGAGTCCATCCAGCGCACCGGCTACGCCGTCGACGGCCAAACCACTGCACAGATGAATGCGGTGGAGTTCTCCCACAACAACCAGGCCATGCCCAACCGAGTCACCACCGGAAGCGGCGACCCCCGGCCGGCGTTCGACCGTCTCCGTATCCGCAGGGTGGTCACCGAGTACGGCGGCGAGATCGACGTCGAATACTCCGACCCCTGCCCGGCCATGGCCGTCGAGGCTCACCCCGACCCGGAGGACAACGGCACCCGCTGCTACCCGGTCTACTGGAGTCCGGACCCGAAGCAGGAGACCATCGACTGGTTCAACAAGTACGTCGTCACCTCCATCACCCAAAAACCCCGCATCGACGACGTCCCCGACCTGGTCACCGAATACCAGTACCCCACCGACGGCGCA
>NZ_JBYIQW010000015.1:0-137595 GCF_057707815.1 Actinacidiphila sp. bgisy160 | reverse complement strand
TAGGCCACCAGCCCCGCCGGCCGACGGCCCTGACTGGTGATCAGTCCTCCCGCAGCATTGCCCGGCCCGTGTCGGGCGGCCCCGCCGTGGCCAGGGCGGTGAACGCCGGCGGGGCCGCGTCCGCGGGCCCGCCCGGCCGGCCCCGACGCCTTGATGGCCGGGCGGGCGACCGGGGGCCTACGGGCTCCGCTCCCCCTTTCGGGTCAGGCGGGAGGGTACGGCCCCGGACGTCCCTACGGTGAAGCGGAGACTGTTGCCGCGGGTGTCCTCATGGATGCCGCTGACCGGGGCTTTCTCTGCGGGATGACGCGCGCGGGGCGTCGCGTCCATCCTGACCTCCTCGCCGACCGAAGCATTGAGAGGGCGGTACGCGACTTGATGTCCGGTTCGTTATGGCCTGAAGGTGTGACTGTGGGGACTCCGGGCCGGTCATCGGGTTCGGCCGTGCTGGAGTGGCGGGGTGAGTGAGCGCAAGTCCTACAAGAATGACTTATCCGATGAGCGGTGGGCGCTGATCGAGCCGGTGAGAAACAGCGGCCCCTGCGCGCCCGTGACCTGTGCGAAGCCCTCGACCTCGGGCTGCTGCCGAAGAATATCGAAGGCGTCCGCTCCAGGCTCAAGCGTCTCGTCGCCCGTGGCATCCTCACCGAGACCGAGCCCGGATTGTTCACCCAGAACCGGCCGTAGGACATCCAGCGCCTCCGCGACCAGCACACCTCACCCAACGCAACTCACGACGGCCTTCGGGTCGCGTACCACCCTCTGAGACTCAGATGGCGGTGGAGAGTGCGACGTGGCGCCATTGGTCGAGTTCACGTCGCACCAGATCCAGCTTTGCCTCGACGCGCTCGACCGCGTCCGCGCCCAACTGCAGGCGCAGCGGCGGCTTGGCAACCTCGGTGACGTCGACGATGGCTTTGGCTCCCTTCGCCGGATCGCCCGGCTGGCGGCCGTCGTTTTTGGCCAGTGCCTCGCGCACCGGTCCCGCGCCGGCGGCGTAGTCGACGATGGCGGCTGGTTCGACCTGGATGCTGGAGCTGTTGAGGAAGTCGGTGCGAAAGCCGCCCGGCTCTATGATCGTGACGCGGACGCCAAGCGGGGCCAGCTCGCCGTGCAGTGCCTCGGAGATGCCCTCGAGGGCGAATTTCGACGCGCCGTACAGGCCCGCCGCCGGAGCGGTGGCGAAGCCGCCCACGGAACCGATGTTCACGACATGTCCGGATCGCTGAGCACGCAACGTCGGTAGGGTCGCCCGCAACGTGTTGAGCACGCCGAACACGTTGACGTCGAACAGATCCCGGGCAGCCTTGTCGGAGGTCTCCTCGATCGCGCCCACGAGGCCGTAACCGGCGTTGTTGGCCACGATGTCGATCCGACCGAACTCCGCCAGGCCAGCCTCCACCGCGGCCGTCAACTGCTCCGGTTCGGTCACGTCCGCGTTCATCGCCAGCAGTCCGTCCGGCTTTTCCGGGTGCGCCTCGAGCACCGCCGACACGTCCCTCGCCGTAGCGATCACGCTATGCCCTCGGTCCAGCGCCTCACGGGTGATCTCCGCGCCGAGCCCGCGCGATGCACCGGTAACAAACCAAACGCTCATGTTCTCCCCTATTCCAATGGCCCGATTGGCCGACAACTCGACGCTAGAAGCTAGAGTCGGGTCTAGATCAAGAGCTGCGTGACGGGAGTCACTCATGGACCTGAGCATCGGCGAGGTGGCAGAGCGCAGTGGGCTGAGCGTTCACGCGCTGCGGTTCTACGAGCGGGAGGGCCTGTTCGCCAACCCGGTGCGCCGCCTGTCCAACGGCCGTCGGATCTATCACGAGGAAGATCTGGAGTGGCTGGAGATCTGCACGAAGTTGCGCTCCTCCGGCATGTCACTGGCCACGATCCGGCAATACATCGAGCTGGTCGGTCAGGGCCCGGGCAACGAACATGAGCGGCTGGAATTGCTACGCCGGCACGAAACCCACGTGGAGGCGCAGATCCGGGAGCTGCAAGAGACCCTGGACGTGATGCGGCACAAGGTGAGGATCTACGAGGACCATGTCGTCCGCGGCGAGGCCGACCGGCTCTGGAATCCGTCCCACCCGGATGCGGCAGCCCAGGCCAGCACTCACCAGGAGTGCCATCCGTCAGAGGGCGGGACGTGAGTTGATGTCGCTCACCCCGCTACTCCAGCACGGCCGAACCCGTTGACCGGCCCGGTTCCCCACGGCCACACGTTCAGGCGACCACGAACCGGACATCAAGTCGCGTACCGCCCTCGAGCGCCCGGCACTTCGGCCTGCGTGAGGCAGTCCGCCAAGGGGCGGGAAGGGCGGCTCTGCGAGGTCGCCTTACCTCACGGCGGCCGCCGAAACCCAGCGACCGAAACTCTTCCGACGAGGGCGGGCGCTTCCGGCCGAGGGCTTGCGGAGCAGGTCGAAGCACTTCGGCCGCGCGGCGCCATGGCACTCCGTCGCCTGATCAACGTTGGTCCGTGCATTCGAGTGGCGGGGCCCGTCCTGGATCCGGTTAGTCCGCAGGTGGTTCGGCACGTCGGTCGGCCGGCCTGCGGCGACGAGGCGGACGTGGCCGGCCGCGATCCCGGGGCGTTCACGTCCGGCGCCGGGCGACGTCGCAGCAGCGGAAGGCCAAGACCAGATGCAGCGGTCGGCGCAGTCGTAGGAGCCGTCCGTCTGGCGCGCGATGGAATTGTGATTCCAGCACTTCAGCATCGGTGCAAGCGTGTAAGCCCGATAGCAGGCCGCGAAGAGCAGTGGACAGCACACGACGCCGACGAATGGCCGCACGCGCCGAGGCGTCCGCAGAATGGCTGCCAGCGTTCCGAGGAGCGCAGCAACGCTGAGGGCCGGCGGAAACAGCGTGGCGTAGACTCGCAAACCGATATCGGTTTCGTCACAGCGGGGCCTGCGCGGAGGTGGATGATGCGGGAGTTCCAGCGGGCGGCGGTGCGGCTGCACATCCTGCATCACGCTGCCGAAGCGGAGATCCACGGGGCCTGGATGACCGAGGAATTGGCCCGGCACGGTTACCGGATCAGCCCCGGCACGCTCTACCCCACGCTGCACCGGTTGGAGGCCGACGGCCTGCTGGTCTCGGAGCAGCGGGTGGTGAACGGCCGCACCCGGCGCGTCTACAAGGCCACCGAGGCCGGGAGGAAGGCGCTCGCCGAGGACCGCAGGGCGCTCAAAGAGCTGGCCGACGAAGTCCTCGGCGGCGACGCCTCGTAGTCCGCTTGGGCGGGTATGTGGCCTGCCGCCGGAGGAGTGTACGACGGATGCCGTAGGCGGCCGCGCCGGCGGCCAGCACCGCGGCGCCGGAGACGACCGAGGACAGCGGCAGGGCGAAGGCGAGCGCCAGACAGCCGGCGGCGCCCACGACCGGAATGGCCCGTGCCGGTCGCCCCTCCTGCGGGGTGAGCGTCCAGGCGGAGGCGTTGGCGATGGCGTAGTAGGCGAGCACGCCGAAGGACGAGAACCCGATCGCGCCGCGCACATCCGCTACGGCAGCCAGCACCGCGACGACCGCGCCGACCACGAGTTCGGCCCGGTGCGGGACCTTGAACCGCGGATGCACGGTCGACAGGGCGTGCGGCAGGTGCCGGTCGCGGGCCATCGCCAAGGTGGTCCGTGAGACGCCGAGGATCAGCGCGAGCAGCGAGCCCAGGGCGGCCACGGCCGCGCCGACGCGGACCACGGGCGCCAGCCAGTCGGCGCCGGCGGCCCGGACCGCGTCCGACAGCGGCGCGGCCGCGGCACCGAGGTGGTCGGGGCCGAGCACCGTGAGCACGGAGACGGCCACCAGCGCGTAGACGGCCAGGGTGATGCCGAGCGCGATGGGGATGGCGCGGGGGATGGTGCGTGCCGGATCACGCACCTCCTCGCCGAGGGTCGCGATGCGGGCGTAACCGGCGAAAGCGAAGAACAGCAGGCCGGCGGCCTGCAGCACCCCACCGGCCGAGGCGTCCGCGCCGACGTCCAGCCGGGCCGCATCGGCGGCGTCCGAGGTCAGCGAGGCGACCACGACGGCGGCGAGCACGGCCAGCACGATCGCGACGATCACGCGGGTCAGCCATGCCGACTTCTGCACACCGACGTAGTTGACGGCGGTCAGCGCCACCACGGCCCCCACCGCCACGGCGTGTGCCTGCCCCGGCCACACGTAGGCACCGACGGTCAGCGCCATCGCCGCGCACGAGGCGGTCTTGCCGACCACGAACGCCCAGCCGGCGAGGTACCCCCAGAACGCGCCCAGCCGCTCGCGGCCGTAGACATATGTGCCTCCCGAAGCCGGATACCGGGCGGCCAGGCGCGCCGAGGACGTGGCGTTGCAGTAGGCCACCACCGCGGCCACCGCCAGACCCACCAGCAGCCCGGAGCCCGCCGCGTGTGCGGCTGGGGCGAGCGCCGCGAAGATTCCCGCGCCGATCATGGAACCCAGGCCGATCACCACGGCGTCCACCACGCCCAGCCGACGCTCCAGCTGATCGGGAACGCCGGCTGCCGCCGATCCCTTGCTCATGGCCTGCTCCCTTGTGACGGCATCTCCAGACCTGACGGGGCCCGATATCGAATGACGATATATGACCTCGCGGCTCAGCCGCTGGCGCCGTCGGCCTGTGGGGCGGCCTCAGGGTGACCGGGTGAGGGAAACGCAGGGAGAACGGCAGATGGACGCGGGGGTGTGGTCAGCTGCGCTGCCCGCGGTATCCGGCCTCAGCCATGGGGAGCGAGAACCTGGCGCAGTGGCGGTTCCCGCACGTTTGCGACGGGCCAGGCGGGCTAGCCGCCCAGTGTCGGGACCGTTGACGCGGCGGTCGCACGCCCCCGCCGGTCCCGGCAGGGAAAGGAGCCGACCGATGACCACAGTCAAGGACATGCTGGCGACCTATCCGGCCGACCTCGGCAGCGTCGACCGGGAAAAGCTCAGCCACTGCATCGAGGAGTGCATCGCCTGCGCGCAGGCCTGTACCGCCTGTGCGGACGCCTGCCTCTCCGAGGGCATGGTGGGCGACCTCGCGAAGTGCATACGCACCGACATGGACTGCGCGGACATCTGCACCGCCACGGCGTCCGTCCTGTCCCGCCACACCGGGTACGACGCCAACGTCACCCGCGCGATCCTCCAGGCGTGCGCGACCGCGTGCAAAGCCTGCGCCGACGAGTGCGGCCGCCATACCGGGATGGAACACTGCCGCATCTGCTCGGAAGCCTGCCGCTCCTGCGAGCGGGCCTGCAACGACCTGCTCCAGGCCCTCGGCTGACCTCGTCCGCTGCGCTGATCGGTGCGGGTGAAGTCGGAGCCGGCCGGAACACTGCGGCCGTGACCAACGAGACAACCGTCGACCCTGCTGACGTTCCCGCCGGCTCCCTGCCGCCTCCGGCGCGGGCCGTGATCGCCGACACCGCCTGGGAGCAACTGCCGCACGTCTCCGTCGACGTGATCCTGTCCTTCTACGGCCTCGCCTTCGTACGGCTCGGCTGCGGGCCTGAACGCTGGTCGGCGGGGCCCCCGGGGCCCGTACGGCCGTCCACCGTCCGGGCCGGCCGGACGCGGCCGAAGCCTTCGCGCCGGTGACATCCGCCGCAGACGACCGTTCCTCGGGGGGACCGAAGCCCGTCGACGTGAATCCCGAGAAGATCTTGGGCGGTGATGTCGAGAACCCGTGGACGGCTCCGTCCCCGTGGTGAAGGCGACCACAATGGGTCGCACCGGCACCAAGGAGAACCACCATGGCCAAGTACCTGCTCCTCAAGCACTACCGCGGCGCACCGGCGGCGGTGAACGACGTGCCGATGGACCAGTGGACGCCCCAGGAGATCTCCGACCACATCCAGTACATGCAGGACTTCGCCGCCCGCCTGGAGAAGACCGGCGAGTTCGTCGACGGCCAGGCCCTCGCCCCCGAGGGAGCCTGGGTCCGCTACGACGGCGAAGGCCGCCCCCCGGTCACCGACGGCCCCTTCGCCGAGACCAAGGACCTCATCGCCGGCTGGATGATCATCGACGTCGACACCCACCAGCGCGCCGTCGACCTCGCCGCAGAACTCTCCGCCGCCCCCGGCGCCGGCGGCCGGCCCATCCACGAATGGCTCGAGGTCCGCCCCTTCCTCACCGGCCCGCCCACCATCACCGAATGACCACTCCCATGAACGAGGCACAGCTCCGCGGCCTCACGCCCGGGGTCCTCGCCGTCCTCGTCCGCCGCGGAGCCGACTTCGCGGCGGCCGAGGACGCGGTGCAGGACGCCTTGATCGAGGCGGTCCGTGTCTGGCCGGCCGACCCGCCGCGGGACCCGAAGGGCTGGCTGGTCACCGTGGCCTGGCGCCGGTTCCTGGACGCGACGCGGTCGGAGACCGCCCGCCGCCGGCGTGAGGACCTCCTCGACCGGGAGCCGGCTCCCGGGCCCACGCCAGCGGCTGACGACACGCTCCAGTTGTACTTCCTGTGCGCCCACCCGTCGCTGACGCCGTCGTCCGCGGTCGCGCTCACGCTGCGCGCCGTGGGTGGGCTGACCACCCGCCAGATCGCCCAGGCCTACCTTGTGCCCGAGGCGACGATGGCGCAGCGCATCAGCCGCGCCAAGCGCACCGTCTCCGGTGTGCGGTTCGACCAGCCCGGCGATGTCGCCACCGTGCTGCGGGTCCTCTACCTGGTCTTCAACGAGGGTTACTCCGGTGACGTCGACCTCGCCGCAGAGGCCATCCGCCTCACGCGCCAACTCGCAGCTGCGATCGACCATCCCGAGGTGGCGGGGCTGCTCGCCCTCATGCTGCTCCACCACGCCCGGCGAGCCGCCCGGACCGCGCCCGACGGGAGCCTGGTGCCGCTCTCCGAGCAGGACCGCCGCCGGTGGGACACCAAGGCGATCGCCGAGGGCGTCGAGATCCTGCAGGCGGCCCTGGCCCGCGACCGGCTGGGCGAGTTCCAGGCCCAGGCCGCCGTCGCGGCGCTGCACGCCGACGCGCCCACCGCCGGGGAGACCGACTGGGTGCAGATCGTCGAGTGGTACGACGAACTGGCGGGCCTGACGGACAGCCCCGTCGTCCGGCTCAACCGCGCGGTGGCCGTCGGCGAGGCGGACGGGCCGCGGGCCGGCCTGGCGGCGCTCGCGGCGCTCGCGGCGCTGGACGACTCGCTGCCCCGGTACGCGGCGGTGGCGGCGTACCTGCACGAGCGCGACGGGGACCTGGCGACGGCGGCACGCCTGTACGCCGAGGCGGCCGGCAAGGCACCCAACCTCGCCGAACGCGACCACCTGACCCGCCAGGCCGCCCGCCTCAACTCCCGCCGGGGACGCTGACAGATCGGTACGGCCCTTTGACTGTGGCCGGGACCCCGTTGCCGGGCGCGCGCCCTGCGCGGGCGGCGCGGATGTTCGCGGGAAATGACACCGGTCGCGGAACCGGAGTGTTCGACTCGCCGGCATGGCGTCGACTCCCGGTGTGCCCCGGCCCGATCAGGCTGCCAAGCGGAAGCTGCTCGAACCGTTGGACGTCCAGGCGGGCCAGTCGGCGTCGGATGTGGGGCGCGGTCCCGGCACCGGTCTCCCGGCGCTGGCGGAACGTGTCGGGGTCGGTGGCACGGTGATCGGTGCCGACCGTGCCTCGGGCATGCTTGCGCGGGCTCGCGAACGCACGAAGGACCGCGCCAGGTGGACCTCCTACGCGTCGTTCACCCCGGTCAGCGTGATCTGCTGCCGCTGAGCACGGCGCGCCCGCTTCGCTCGACGGCCCGCGCCCCCTGATGACCGGTCTTCCACTGTGCCGGTGCGACGATCGAGCGCGCACCAGGCCACCGCGGAACGCCTGTGGCGGGAACATCTGCGTGCGTCAGAGGCGGCTCAGTCAGCATGCGACTCGGCCTTTCAACCGGCATCCTGTGGCTGTGGCTGCCGCGCGTTCCAGGCAAGGGGCGATGACGATGCAGATGTACTGGGAGATCGAGCCTGGCCCCTCTGCCAGCCAGGAGGTGGACGACATCGATGCGGCGATCCGGGCCCTGTACATGACCGCCGACCGGGCACGCAAGCGCGTGCCGGCGAGCGCCTCGGACCTAGCCGAGTCGGTTACCGCCATGGCTGCCCGCATGCTGACCGACGGCGCCAGGATGATGCACAACGGCCTGTCGTGGTCGGCCACCGAGGGGTCCGTCCGCGTCACGCTCACGCCATAGCGACACGGTGAGTCACCCTGGGCGGCCGAGAGGGCACCGAGGTCCTCAGGGCTTCCGGGCGGCTGCGCCTGGGCAGGAGCCGCCGCCCACGCAGAGCCGTCGACCTGCGGCATCTGCGGTGGCCACCTACGGTTCACAGCCGGTCAAGGACATCTCGTCCGCCGGCAGCAGGCTGACCGGTGTCCCGGAGTCGCACATCCTCGTGATCCCTGCGGTTTCGGCCTGCGCCAAGGGGCCTTGCGCGTCGCCGCCCGGGGCGGCTGGAGCGCGTCGCTGATCCGACACCGGAAAACCGTTTGCCTGACGGCCCGCTGGTCGCACATCATCCCAGGCATGGATCTGTGATCAGTGGCGCACGTACGGAATGAAGACGGGTTCGAGTCACTCCCCGTCCCCCTCCGGCGTGCCGTTCGAAGCCCGCACCTTGTGATCGGCGCGGGCTTCCTTCACGCGACGTGACACGCCACGTCGCGCCGGCCGGTGTGCCGCTCTGAGGCGCCCCGGCCGTACGCCACTGGATCCGGAGGGCGATTCACCGCGCCGCAATGCGATGCGCGATGCCTTCCCCGCAAGCCTGGAGTTCGCCGAAGCCATGACCCATTCTCGTCCTGCCCGTGTGCCCGTTGAAGGTGGCGGAACCGACGTCGACCGGAAGGCACTGTGGGTGATCAGGGAGCTCGGTCTGCCCGCCGTCGTCAAGGCCTGCGTGTCGTGCAGGTCCACGCGTCACCATCCCACCGGGAAGATCCGCGTGAACGCGAGCGGCAAGCTCCTCGACGTCTGGATACTGATCGGCTGCGAGCTGTGCGGCCGGACGTCGAAGATCCCCGTGCACGAGCGCGTCCACGTCCAGACGCTCGACAGCCGGCGGCTGCTGATGTTCGAGAACAATGACCCGGCCATGGTGCGACATCTGGCGATGGACGGGGCACTGGCCGGCAAGGCCTCGTACCGCCTCGACTGGCGCGGTACATGGGAGCTGCAGACCGACATGCCGTTCTATGAACTCGCGCATGAGGACCGCACATCGCTCGAGGTCGTCCTCAGGTTCGAACTCCCGGCGCCGATCAGGGTCGAGAAGCTCCTCATGACCGGGTTCGGCTTGAGCCGGTCCACTGTGCGGGACATGGTCGACTCCGGGCGCATCCGCCTGCCCATGGCCGTTGACGCGAAGGCACGCGAAGACTTCACCTTCTACGTCCTCGCCGACGGGTAGCCGCCGCCTGACCGGTGCCCGAATCGGGGTACGACGCGCGAAGCCCGTCGTCAGCGGTGGATCTCTGGCCGAGACTCACTGCTGCCGGGGGCTTCGCGCTCACGCACAGGCTCGAAGACGAATCACTTGGTGGCGTATACGGCCGTGTAGCCGCCGATGAGGGGGCGAGCGTTCGTCTTGGAGAAGCCGGCCGCCCTCAGCCACTGAGTCACGTCCGCGACGGTGTACTCGGAGCCGGCTTCCGTGTCGATGAGCATGTTCAGCGAGACCATGAAGCCGTAGGTGTTGTGGCGTCGGTCGTCGTCGATCATGGCGTCGTAGACGATCAGCGTGCCGCCCTCGGGCAGGGCGTCGTAGGCCTTGCGGAGCAGGAACTGCCGCTGCTCGGGGTTCCAGTCGTGGAGGATCTGCCCCATGACGTAGACGTCGGCCGGAGGAAGCGGGTCGGAGAAGAAGTCGCCGCCGTGGAAGGAGAGGCGGTCGGACAGGCCGTGAGCGGCGGCGAAGTCCTCGAATACCGGGCGCACCGGCGGCAGTTCGAAGACGGCGCCGGTCATCTCGGGGTGGGATCGCAGCACTGCGGCGGGCACGGCGCCGAGCGCGCCGCCGAGGTCGACGACGTGCCGGCGGCCGGTCCAGTCGAAGTCGGCCGCGAGTGCGCCGGCGAGGGGTGTGCTGACACCGTTCATGCCGTTCAGGAAGTTCCGCCACGCGACGGGGTCTTGGCTCAGCGTCGCGAAGAAGGGCGCCCCGGTGTGCGTGACCTCGTTCTGCTGGATGCCGGTTCTCAGGGCGTCGGTGAGGTTGTCCCAGAAGCCGAAGAGACGGGCGTTGGCCATCTCCAGGATTCCGCCGACGTAGGAGGGCTTGGCCTGGTCCAGGAACACGTCGGCCGCGGGGCTGTTGTGGTAGACGCCGTCATCGTCTCGGTTCAGCAGGCCCAGCGACACGAGGCCGTCCAGGAAATCCGCGGCGGACCGCGGATGGAGCCCCACTTCGCCGGCGAGGGACGCACGATCCCGGCCGCCGTGCGCCAGGACGGTGAAGATCTGCAACTCCACCGCGCTCAGCAGGGTCTTCGATGCCATGAATCCCAGGCCCAGCTGCAGGATCGGCTCGGGGGTGATCGGTTCGTCGACGGTCACACGTGTCTCCACTCGCTCAACAACGGATTCTCGGGTTGGTCATGTGTCCCGGCCTCGCTTCGCCGGCAACTGTCGCCCCTCGCGGGGCGGGCGGGGGGCGGGACGGGAGGAGGGCGATGCCGGCCCGGGTGGTCAGAGGGTCTTGATCTGACCGCCGTCGATGACCACCTCGGCCCCGTTGATGTTGCCCGCCACCGGCGAGGCCAGGAAGAGCGTGAGGTCGGCGACCTCCTGCGGCTCGGTGATACGGCCCGAGGTGATGCCCATGCTCTGGGGCACCACGACGTCCAGGGCCTCCTGCGCGGTGGTGCCGGCGGCAGCGGCGGTGGCGTCCGCGAAGGCACCCGGAGCCGTCCAGAAAGGAGTGCGGACCGGGCCGGGAGAGATCGCGTTGACGCGCACGCCCTTCGGCGCGAACTCCTCGGACAGCGACTTGCTCAGGTTCGTCAGCGCGGCCTTGGCCGCCGAGTAGTCGACGACCATCGGGAAGGGCGTCCGGGCGTTGATGGAGCTGATGTTGACGATCGCCGCTCCCTCGGCCTCGACCAGGTACGGAAGTGCGGCGCGGCTGGCGCGGACGGCGCTGAAGAACGTCAGGTCGAAGATCCGCTGCCAGTCGGCGTCGTCGACCTCGAGGAACCCGTTGCGGGGTTCGGCGGCGCCCACGTTGTTGACGAGGATGTCGATCCGGTTGTGGCGCTCCGCGGCCTGGCGGACCAGGGTGGCCGCCCCCTGCGGGGTCCCGAGGTCGACGGGCACGACCGTGACGTCGTACGCCTCGGCCAGCGCGTCGAGTTCGGGCGTGGAGTTGCGGCTGCCGGCGACGACGCGGACGCCTTCGCGGGCCATCGCCTCGACGACGGCCAGACCGATGCCCTTGCTGGCGCCGGTGACGACAGCGACCTTGTCCTTGAGGTGCAGTTCCATGTGAATCCTTTGTGGAGTGATCAATACAGAATTACGGTGAGCAGAGACCCGGCTCGCATGACGCGAGTCGGAGCCCGTCTACGGTCAGTCCAGGGCGCGCATCGCCACGGCGAGGGCGTCCTCGGCGAAGGCCCGCCCCAGACGAGCCCGGCCGACGATACGGAGACCCTGGACGAATGTGGTCAGGAAGCGGGCCAGCTCGACCGGGGCCTTGTCCGCGGACAACTCACCCCGCGACTTCGCGCGCTCCAGGGCCGCCGCGAGCGACGACTCGACGTGCCGCATCGACGCGAGAGTTCGGCCGCCGGGAGCCCGGTCCCGCCTTCAGTGGCCGTGTTGACCACGAGGCAGCCCCGGGAGGGGTCCGCCAGATCCGCCTCGATCATGGCGACGAGGACCTGTCGCACCGCGGGCCGGATCTCGGTCGCGCGCTCGAGGATCTCCACGAGGTCGTCCGCCTGGAGAGCGGAGTAGCGGTCCAGGGCCCGGAGGTAAAGCCGCCCCTTCGAGCCGAAGGCGGCGTAGAAGCTGCCGCTTCCGATCGACAGTTCGTCGAGCAGGTCCTGCAGGGAGGTCTCCGCGTAGCCGCGACGCCAGAACAGGTCCATCGCGCGGCCGACCGCTCGGTCGACGTCGAACTCCCTCATCCGTCCCATGCCAAAAGCGTAGCACGATTCTGGATTGACCAATAAAGTAAACGTGACGCAGGCACCTATAGCGCCCTGACCTGCAGCGATCTAGGGGTACGCACACGGAATGACCGGGGTCAGCGGGATGCCGGCCAGGTCGCGACCTCGTCCGGGCGCCCGAAGCGGAGGGTGTCGGGAGGCGCGAAGCGAGGATCTTCGGCACGGCGCTCGATCTCCAGGCGACGGCCCGCGTGCCGGGAGCAGGCCGACCAGGCCGGCAGCAGATCACGAACCTCCTGACGGCCCAGGGAGTCGACGACCCGGCCCAGTCGGGGCCGGTGAAGTACAGCCCGTCCATCTCGTGGTACGGCAGGCCGAGTCGACCGCTCAACACACGGGCGAGCGTGGACTTGCCCGCGCCCGTGACACCCACCACCAAGATCCGCTCCACGAGGCGGCATCCCATCCCCGCCCACCGCGATGCAGGCAGCGGTCAATGCCTTGCTCCGGTGCCGTCCGGTCGAGATCACGGGCCGGATGCGATGTCTTCCCGCCACCGCGGACCCCAGCGCCCTCGACCGTGCCACCGACTACCCGGCGGACGGTCCCGCCGCCGCCCTGACCGCCGCGAGGACCCGAGAGGAGCTGGACGCCGACCGGTTCCGCCCCGCATGGATCTGGCTCGCCGAGGTCGAGGACGCTCCGCTCCTGCGCGCGAACATCGGTCAGCGAGAAAACGCGTGTCGCCGCAGCCGGCCCGGCACCTAACCTGTGATGCGTGCATCAGCCCCGAAGGCGCGACCGGCGCCTGGCCCGCCGTGTGCCGCCGGAGCCCGGCCGGCGCCAGGCTTCGCGGCTCACGGTCACGGGGGCTGATGTGGTGGTCGTCGGCTACTTCTCCGCGAAGGAGAGGGACTTCGGCACGGCCATGGCGTCGGCGGCCGCGGAACTGGCGGCGCGCGGCGCGCGGGTCGTCGGGCAGATCGTGCAGCGACGCGGCGTCTCGGACGGCGGGGCCCGGAAGATGGGCCTGCCCTTCTCCTCGCGGACCCTGCTGAGCTACGGAAAGGTCCGCGAGGTGGCTGAGGCCTGCGAGCAGGCCGACGCCGACGCTGCGATCTTCGTCGTCACTTTGACCGAGCGCCAGCGACGCACGCTGACAACGATGCTCGGTTGCCCTGCCGTGAGTCTTTCCGACGTCCTCGCTGTCGACTGACCCCGCGGCCGCACGGTTCTGGACTGTCCTGCATCCTGGCCTCCTCGAGGTCGGCAGAGGTCGACTGCCCGGCGCCCGTCGAGGAGGAGTGCGGGCGCAGGACAGTCGAGTTGCGCAGAACCGGGCAGGCGCGCCGATCGCGCACCCGCTCAGTTCGTCACATGTGGGTGAAGATCTTCTCGGCGCCGAAGCGCGAGATCGGCCGGCGAGAGACGCGCGTCTCGTCCGGGTACCCGAGCACGACGAGCAGCGTCGTGGTGAAGTCGGTGTCGGCCCTGCTTCCGCAGCACCGCGCCTCGCTGGAGGATGCGCACCCGCGGGCGCGGCGCGCCGTCAGGCGGCGGAGATCGCCGGGCTCTGCGCCGCCCCGGCGACCTCCTGACCGAGTTCGGGGCCCCTCAGCGCACCTTGCGGAAGGTCTCGCGGACGTCCCTGATGAAGGCCTCGGGATTCTCGTAGTGCCCGAAGTGGCCGCCCTTCGGGTGGGCGTTGACGTTGACCACGTTGAACAGGTCGTGGGACGGCCCGTGCACGAAGGCGGCGATGCGCTCCTCGACCGTACGGACGCCGGGCGGGTAGACGTCACCGAGCAGGAAGGTGAAGCCGGCCGGGGCCTCGACCACCGGCTGCCGGTCGTGTGACGGCACCCAGGGGTGACGGACCGTGTTGCGATACATGCGGATCGAGCTGCCGATGGACTGCGTCACCCAGAAGACCGTGGCCTGGGTCAGGACGAAGTCCCGGGAGAAGGCGGCGTCGAAGTCGTTGTTCTTGTCGCTCCACTTCTTCCACCGCTGCAGTAGCCAGGCGAGCATGCCGATCGGGGAGTCGTTCAGACCGTGCGACAGGGTCGAGGCGTCCAGCATGTGCACGGCGACGTGGGAGGCGTAGGTGGAGTGGAACTTCTTGATGTCGTCGCGCAGTTCCGGTGAGGCGTCCGCGGGGATGGGCTGGCCCATGGTCAGGTCCCAGTAGCGGTCGTGCTGGAAGAGGCCCGGCGGCAGGTCGTGGCCGAAGTGCAGCGCGATGAGGCTGTCGGCGTACTTGTGGCCGAGGGCGCTGTTGACCAGGGCGCCGTAGTCGGAGCCCAGAGAGCCGTACTTCTCGTAGCCGAGCACCTCGGTCATGAGGGTGTGGAGGATGTCGGCGATCTTCCAGTAGTTCAGGTCACCCCGCGTGACCGGGGTGGACCACGCGAAGCCGGGCAGGGTCGGCATGATCACGTCGAAGGCGTCGGCGGGGTCGCCGCCGTGGGCGACGGGGTCGGCCAGCGGGTCGATGAGCGGGTAGCTGAACTCACCGGGCCACGGCCAGCCGTGCAGGACCAGCAGCGGGGTCGGGTTCGGGCCCTTGCCGGGCTTGCGGACGAAGTGGACGGGGGTGCCGTCGATCTCCACCTTGAACTGCTCATGGGCGTTCAACCGCTTCTCGGCCGCGCGCCAGTCGAATCCGTCGGCCCAGTACTCGACGAGCGGCTCGAGGTAGGCGGTGCTCACACCGTAGTACTCCTCCTCGTTGTCCAGGTCGTCGAAGAAGCGGGTCTTCTTCAGGCGGTCCGTGAGGTCGTCCAGGACGTCCTGCGCGACGTCGATGGTGAAGGGTTCCGGCGGAACCGTGTTCTTGTCACCCATGAGTGCACTGCTTTCTTGTGAAGGGGGAAGATGCGGGTGCCCCTGCAACGGGGCACGGTCAGTAGGTGAAGTCCAGCCGCAGCCGGGTCTGCTCGAGCTCGGCGATGTACCAGGCGCCGTCGGCCTTGACGAAGCGGGCGTGGTAGTGCCCGAAGCCGTGCATGCCCTTGAACGGGAAGTCCGGGTTGGTCTCGGCGTCCTCGGGCCGGGTGATGATGTCCTCCATCGACCAGGTGCCGCGGGCGCCGGTCGCCGACTCGACGTCGATCTCGTCGGAGAAGAGATGGTGGACCAGGACGTCGTCGGGGCCACTGCTCCCGCCGATCGTGGCGGCGATGTCCGCACGGCCGTTCATCCGCAGCCACACCGAGCCGTCGGGCTTGTGGGGAGTGAAGGTGCCGTCGGGGGTGAACAGGGCGGCGAGGTCCTGCCACCGCTTCTGGTCGGCGTAGCGGACGTACCGCGCCATCAGGCGGCGCAGTTCCTCGATCGCGGTCAGGCGCTCGACGTCGTTCATCTGGTTCTCCTTACGGGGTCGGGGGTCGCCCGGCGGTGCGGTGGCCGGGCCGGATGCGCCCCCGGGGTCAGCGGTCGGGGCGCGAGCGGCCGGCTCGGCCCAGGAGCGTGCTGGCGTGCACGGGGTTGGTGTAGTCGCGCCAGGCGGCGATCCTGCCGTCGCGGATCTCGTAGACGGCCATGTTCATCACCGGGGCGAGCGGCCCGCCCGGAAGGGCGAGGCCGTGGACCTGCTCGGCGATGACGATGGCGCCGTTGACGGCCTGGTGGACCGTCTCGAACTTGATCTGCTCGAAGGTGCTGAAGACGTTCCGCCACATCTCCAGGAGGGCGTCACGGCCCCGGATCTCGTCGTCGCCGTAGTTGCGGAAGACGACGTCGGTGTGGAGGAAGGGCAGCAGGCGGTCGGTGTCCTTGCTGTCGAACGCCTCGACGAATGCACGGACCAGTGCGTCGTTGTCGACGGACATGGGTTTCACTCTCCTTCCGGCCTCGCGCGCTGGGGCGGGTGGGCCGCGGGCAACGGAGCAGTCCGGACCGCTTGGTCCATCTCCTGACGCCGCCAGCATGGATGGCGAAAATTGGACCCGCAAGTCCAGAAGTAATAGGGCGCCGCACAGCTCCTCGCGGTCAAGGGCGCGGCAGAGGTCTGCCCCGACGACATCCGACCACTCGCACCGCGTCCTGGGAGACCAGCGCCCCCTGCGACCACCCGAACGCCGGCACGCCGCCCTCGCCGGCGGCCTGACCGCCCGGCGGACCGACCGGCTGCTCCGCCATCCCGCCGACACGGACGAACGCGCCGCCGCAGTGCTCCTCGCCGCCGTCCAGGGCGGCGCCACGATGAGCCGGATCACCGGTTCCACTCCGCCGCTGCGCACCATCCGCGAAGCGGCATGCGCCCACCTGTGGACCCGGGCGCCCCCGGAACCGTCCGTGCCGGACCCGCGTCCCCTGGCGGTCAACGGCGCGTGAGGCAGTCGGGCAGGCCCGCCGATCGTCAGCCACCGGGGCCCGGGGCCGACCGGGTACGCGCCGCCCGCTAGCATTCCTGCCCATGGCGAGGCGGGGGTGGCGGCTGGGCGTCACGGCTGGGGTGGCGATGCTTGCGGCGATCTGCGCCTCCGGCGCGGAACCCTTGGAGGTCATCCGCACAGCGTCGGACCTCGGTCCCCTGCCGGCCGACCGCTTCGACTTCACGCCGCGGGACTACCAGCGATCCCAGCGTGCATCGGCGTTGCTGGTACGGCAGTGCATGGCGGACCGGGGCCACCCGGACTTCCCGCTCGACCCCCGTTACCCCCGCGACCCGATGGTCGCCACCGCGATCACCGTGGTCGGCACCGAATACGGCGTCCTCGATCCGGACACCGCACGCCGCTGGGGCTACGGCTGGGACCCGGCGAAGCACCCGGCCTCCCGGCCGAAGGGCCGCCGCATGACCGACGCCGAGTACGCGGACTGGCCCGACTGCAACGCCGAGGCGAACCGACGACTGCTGCGCGGCATCGACGTCACGCGGGACTGGCTCTACGCGAGCAGACAGGCGATCGAGGTCGACAAGGCGGTCAGGCACGACCCGCGCCTCCGCGCGGCCTGGGACGTGTGGTCCGACTGTGTGGCAGCTCAAGGATTCACCCGCTACCCCGACCCCGTCGCGGCGTACAGGGACCGCGACTGGAAGCGGGGCGGCGACGGCAACACCCGCCATACGCAACGGGAGCGGGCCACCGCCGTCGCGGACGTCACCTGCAAGCGCCGCAACCGCACGGCCGAGGTCTGGCACGCCGTACTCGCGCAGAAGCAGGCCGCGGACATGGCACGGCATCGCGACCGCTACACCGCCGGCCTCAAGGCACTGCGGACGTACCGGGCCAACATCGACAAGGCACTGCGGAAGCTCGGCTAGAACGCGCCTGGGGCCGGCGACCCGGTGACAGCTCCTACGGAACCGCTGGTCGCGGTCGCCCGGTACGGCGGTCCAACCCTGCCTTCCAGCGCCGCTGTTCCTCCAGCCAATGCACATAGCGCGGGGAGGCGTCGCGCAGGTCGATGCTCAGCGGGTACGGGTCGTACTCGTCCAGGAGCAGTTTGCGGAGGAACTCGACCATGCCGCAGGGGAACAGGGTGAAGTCGTCGTCGGTGTGCCGGCCGCAGACCAGGACGGGCCATTCGTCGGGGTCCGGGTCAGTGGTCAGCCAGCAGAGGATGTCGGGGCCGGAGGTGACGCCCCAGGCGAGTATGTGATCCGGATCGATGTCGAGACCTTCTTGACCGCCCAGCATCTCCCAGATGTAGCGGGCGTTCTCCGTCTCGTCTTCGAAGGTGCCGGGGTCCCACTGGATGTACTCCTTCGGCAGTGGCATGAGGATGCCGACCTCAGCGAACGATCCGGCACCGTAGACGGACATGAAGGCCATGTAGTCACGCGGGAATCGGGTACCCCAGCGCGCCTCGGCCGCCGGCCAGTCGATCTCCTCGTCCGCCCCCTGATCGGGAGGCAGGACCTGGGCCAGCGCTGCGATACCTGTGGGGTCTACCACGGCAATCCCTTCGATCGGGTCGCCGAGAGCATACGAGCCGGCACTGACAACACCCCGGCGGGGTCGGCCACGCGTCCCGTCGCGACCGGCCCCCACCGATGCTTGCCGTGGGGGCCGGGGGTGGGCGCTCCGGGCCTGACGTCCTATTCGGTGCGCAGGGCCGTGGCGGTTCGGGTTCCGGCGGCCCAGCCGGCGGGCAGAAGCGCGCCCAGGATGGCGATGAGCAGGCCGCCGAGTGCGAGCGGGAGCAGTTCGGCCGCGTGGTGGACGGCGATGACGGAGGCGGGGAGGCGGAGCCCCACGCTGTCGCCCATCGCGGGGATGACCCAGCCGTGCAGGGCTACGCCCAGCGGCACGCCCAGCGCACCCGCGACCAGTCCGGTCACGACGACCGAGGTGAGGACCATCGCGATGGTCTGCCGGGGGGTCATGCCGAGCGCCTTGTGGACCCCGATCTCCCGGACGCGCTCGCGGGTGTCGAGCAGCACGCCGTTGAGCACGCCGAGCGCGGCGACGGCGACGAGCAGCAACGTGAGGGTCACGGACAGCGCGTTGAGCGTGACCACCATGTCGCCGCCGGCGTCGAGCCCGCCCGTCCGAGCGGTGACCCCCAGCGGTGCCAGGTGCTTGTTCAGCGCTTCGCCGGGGGTGCCGGTGAGGATGCGGCGGGTGGCCTCCAGGCCGTCCATCTCCGGCATCCGGATGTCCATCAACTGATTCCGGCCGCCGCCGGAACGGTGCTCGGGGTCCTGGCCGGCCACCTGCTCGCCGTCCCCGTACTGGCCGAGACGGAGGAGGTCTACGGCACCTCTTCCCTGGCCATCGCCCCCTGGGTCGACCTGGCGGTGATCGCCGGGGTGCCCGGCCTGGTGGCGGTGACCGCGTGGGCAAGTGCCCGGCGGGCCGCGCGAAAGGCCGGGCCAGGCCCAGGGCGACCGGCCGCGGCAACGGCAGCCGTCCGGCCAGGCGGACCGCCCACCGGCCGCGCCCCGACGAAGCGCCGCGCCCGAGGGCGAGGGCGTCGACCGTACGTGACCGCCCGCGCAGAACTGGCCACCCGCCTCCGGCTGGCCGATGCGACCGTCAAGACCCACGTCGCCCGCATCCTCGCCAAACTCGGGCTCCGTAACCGTGTCCAGGCTGTCATCGTCGCCTACGAGACGGGGCTGGTCAGCGCCGGCGCACGCGAGGAGGCCCGGCCGTCCGCCGAGCTGGCGTAGACCGGGGCCCGGCCGTGCCCCGCGTTGTTGTGCGACGGACCAGCCGCGCGCATGGGCCGGACCGCCCACCTGGCCGGTTTTGCGACCTGCTCAAGAACTCATGGCGATGTACATGCTGTTGGAGTCTCCTGGGTGAAGGACGCAGTCGGGGTGTGCCTGTGCGGCAGGCGCACAGGAGGCCGGCTGATGATGGGCGGTCGCGGCCACCGGCCGTCACAAGTCAGCCGCTGCGGGGCGCGGAGCGCGCAGGTGGGCGCGCTGGGCCAGTTCCTCCTCGCCGACCACGGTGAGCATCGGCTGGCCGGGCGCGCACAGCATGGTCACGACGAACTCGGTCCGCCCGTCCGTCAGGGCATTGCCGTCCTGGTAGTGGATGACGTCCCCGCCCGGCTCCCAGAACGACTCGCCGGCCTTGATCACCCGTTCCGGCTCGCCCTCGAGCTCGAAGCGGACGGCTCCCTCGACGACGTAGCCGAAAGCCGGGCCCGAGTGCCGGTGCGGAGGTGCGCCCTGGTCACCGGGCTCCCGCCAGACGACGATGGTCATCACCGAGGCCCCTTCCGGAACGAACGGTGGCTTGACGTCCTGAAGCGTCTTCAACTGCGTCATCCACAGCTCAGCGTGCGACTGCCCGCCGGCCTGGCCTTCTGATCCCTTGTCCGACACCGTACTGCACCTCCGTGATCAGGGGCTGCCTGCGCACGAGAGGGGCCGACTCGAAGTCGGCCCCGTCGTGGCCACTACCTTCCGCCGCCACCGCCGTGACCGCCGCCACCGTAGCCACCATCGCCATGGCCGCCATGGCCAGAGCCCGAACCCCAACTGCCGTCGCCCCAGCCGCCGTGGCTCACGGCGGAAACGGGCGGGCCGGCCATCGCGGCGAGGGGCCACCCGGGAATACGCATGCCAACTCTCCTTGCCAGGTCGGTTCCTGGGCCTGGTCGAGGCGCGTGACCACTTGCGGCTCCCTGCCCGACCGGCCCCGGGCCTCCCTGCGGGCAATCAAGCCCCGCATATCAAGTGGTCATGTACAAACTTGCGCTTAATGCCACATTTCCACCGAACCCCATGCTCTGCCTGTAACGCCGTGGAGTCAATACACCCGTCGGCCCCGCGCCACATCGCCGGACCTGCACCGCCGCTCGCTACCGGCCGACTTCGCCTGGTGAGGGCGTGGTCGTCTTGGCCGGGAGATCCACCCGGAGCCGGTAGCCACCGTCAGGGGTGGGACCGCACGTGAGGGTGCCCCCGAGCAGCGCCGCACGCTGGCGCAGCCCTGTCAGACCGTAATGGGCGCTCGGCAAGGGGACGGTCGGCCGGGTCGGGGCGCTGTTGGTGACCGTGACATGGGCGGTCGCGTCGCTGCGCCAGAGCCGAACGGTGGCGGCGGCACCCGGGGCGTGCTTGCGTACGTTGGTCAGCCCCTCCTGGACGGTGCGGTAGAGAGCGCGCTGTACGGAGGGTGCCAGGTCCCCGGGCAGGTCGACGGCCAGTTCGGCGTCGATGCCGCTGCCGCCGACGAGGCGCTCCAGATCCGCCAGGGACGGCTGCGGGGTCAGATCGGCCGGGCGATCACCGGAGGCACGCAGCACGCCGACCATGTATCTCAGCTCGTCCAGGGTCTGCACGCTCAGCCGGCGGATGGTGCTCGCGGCGTCCTTGGCGTGAGCGTCACGCGTACCGACCTGAAGGGCGCCGGCGCGCACCGCGATCAGGCTGACCTGGTGGGAGACCACGTCGTGCATCTCCCGGGCGAGCTGGGCACGCTCGGCGGCCAGAACGGTCTGGGCGATCAGCAGCCGTTCGTGCTCGCGGGCCTCGGAGATCTCCGCGATGCGGTGCGAGAGGTCCCTGCGGGCTTGCACCAGTTGCCCGAGGAAGACCGCGGCGGCCGCGGTCGCCGCCGTGTAGCTTGTGGTGACCAGATCGTCCGCCGACACGTTGACGTCCGGCGCCAGGTCGCAGAGCGTGAAGGCCACCACACCAACGGCCAGGATGACGCGTCGGCGTGAGACGGATGCGAGGGTGTAGAGCGCTGCCAGCGATGCGAAGATCGCGTCGGAGAAGAAGACGGCGGGCAAGGTCACCAGGAACGTCGGCAACGGCACGACGTGCCGTAGCAGGAGCGCCAAGGCCCCGCCCACCGCGCACACCAACTGCAAGGGTTCGTCGGCCTGGACGTGCACCCAGACGTCGAAGAGCGCGACGACGACCAGGGCGCCGTCGAGCACCGCGGACGGCGGGCGCCGGAGATTCATCTGACCTCCCGGTACCTGTACGGCCGCCTGCCGCGCCCGTGCTCCGCCGGCATCGAGCGGGCTTCGGCGGTGTACGTGCGGGCTTCGCCGGGTTCCCGGTCGGCCCGCAATAGGTCATTCGTGATCGTAACAGGCGAAAACGTCAGGACTGTCGAGTTCGGGGGCCCGGTCGGAGATGGGGCGCGGTTGCCGCCGGCCGGCGGCGGGGCACCGGGGCGCAACGGCCCGAACGTTCGTACCCGGCCCGCCACCGAGGGCGAATGGCCCAGGATCCCTTCACTGAAATGGCCCATGCGCCTGGGCCGCCCTTGGACCTACCGTCGAGATGTGACCATCGTCGCCGACCCCGGGCCACGTCGTCTCGTGGCGACGCGGAGCGCTCGGCGCCGGGAGCAGTCGATGAGTCGCCGGTCCGTTGCCGGATCGCGACGTTCCTCCTCGGCCTCGCGCCCCGGTCTCCACAATTTCACCAAGCGAGGATCTGCGCATGCGAGCCATCACCGTCCGTGACCGTGACGCCGGGGTCGCGGGGCTGTCCCTGTCGGACATGCCCTACCCGCACGCCGCCGAGAACGACGTCATCGTTCAGGTGCACGCCGCGGGCTTCACCCCGGGGGAACTCGACTGGCCGGCGACCTGGGCCGACCGTGCCGGCCGCGACCGGACGCCGAGCGTGCCGGGCCACGAACTGTCCGGCGTGGTCGTCGAATTGGGGTACGGCACCACCGGGCTGACGGTGGGGCAGCGGGTGTTCGGGCTGACCGACTGGGCCCGCAACGGGTCGCTGGCCGAGTACGCGGCGGTCGAGGCCCGCAATCTCGCACCGCTTCCCGCCGACGTCGACCACGTCATGGCCGCCGCACTGCCGATCTCGGGGCTCACCGCATGGCAGGCCCTGTTCGACCACGCACGCCTGACGGCAGGCCGGAGCGTCCTGATCCACGGCGCCGCGGGCGGTGTCGGCTCGATCGCCGTGCAGCTCGCCCGCGAGGCCGGCGCCCGGGTGATCGGCACCGGCCGCGCCGCGGACCGGGACACCGCACTGGCCCTGGGCGCGGAGACCTTCGTGGACCTGCAGGCGGACCGGCTGGAGGACGTGGGAGAGGTCGACGTCGTGCTCGACGTGATCGGGGGCGAGATCCTCGACCGCTCGGCCGCCCTGGTGCGCGCCGGCGGCACCCTCGTCACCATCGCCGCGCCGCCCACCGTCCGGCCCAAGGACGGACGGGCCGTCTTCTTCGTCGTCGAACCCGACCGCGCCCAGCTCACCGGCCTCGCCCAGCGGCTCCGGGACGGACGGCTCAAGCCGATCGTCGGAGCCGTGCGGCCGCTGTCCGAGGTGCCCGCCGCGTTCGCCCGCGACAAGCGCACGCCCGGCAAGACGATCATCCAGGTGAGCGCTGCGGCCGACGGGCCAGGGGGTGCCTTGTGAGGGCCCGCTCGGTCATCCTGGCGGTGGGTACGTTCGCGATCGGCATCGACGCGTTCGTGACCGTCAGCCTTGTCGGCCCCGTGGCCCGCGGCCTTCGGGCCTCGGGATCCGCAGCGGGCCGGCTCGTGACCCTCTGTTCGAGAACAGCAGAACCGTACCTGCAAGGAAGCGAAAGCCATGTCTGACAACCCCTCAGCGAGCACCGCCAAGCCGGCGCTGATCCGCATGACCCTCGACGATCTCGCCGTGCCGGACACCGCCGCGTCGGGCGCCGCCCTGGAGGTGGCGTCCGCCTACCTGTCCCCCGCGCTGCTGAACCACTCCCTGCGGGCCTACGTATGGGCGGCGGCCCGCGCCACGGCGCAGGGAATCGTCGTCGACTCCGAGCTGCTCTACGTCGCCGCCCTGTTCCACGACATGGCCCTGGTGCCCGAGTTCGACAACCACACCATCTCGTTCGAGGTGGCCGGCGGCCACGTGGCGCAGGTGTTCTCGGCGGGCGCCGGTTGGCCGGCGGTGCGCCGCCGGCGACTGTCGGAGGTCATCATCCGGCACATGTGGCCCGATGTCGACGTGTCCGTGGATCCCGAAGGGCACGTGCTCTGCCGGGCGACAGCTTTGGAGATCATCGGCCGGGACGCCGACGACTTCGCCCCCGGTTTCAGGGCCGAAGTGCTCGACCGCTACCCCCGGCTGGATCTCGCCACGGAGTTCCTGACGTGCTTCCAGGACCAGGCGAGGCGCAAGACCGACAGCTCCGCCGCGGGTGCCGTACGGTCCGGCCTCGCGATGAGGATGGCCGACAACCCGCTGGACACCCCTCCCCCGCCGACCGCTCCGTGAACGAGTTCAGGGCCGGTGCCGCACGAACCTGAGGTAGGCGAACGCCTCGCCCTCGCGTGGCGCCGCCCGAGCGCACGTATCAGGGAGACCGGCGGACGTTGCCGCACTGCCCACGCCAGGATGGGCGCCATGGTGGAGATCAGCTTCCTGCACGAGTCCGACCGCGCCTGCTGGGAAGTACTGGCCCGCGGTAAGGACTCCTACTTCGAGGTCGAACGCGACGACGACGCCTACGAACGGACCTGGCGGCGTCTGCTCGAAGACGAGCGGATACGCGGTATCGCCGCCTGGCTGGACGGCAGGATCGTCGGCATCGCGCACTACCTGTTCCACGCCAGCGTCTGGTACGCCGGCAAGTGCTATCTGGCGGACCTGTTCGTGGACGCGGACGTCCGGCGGCAGGGTGTGGCGACGGCCATGATCGAGTGGGTGGCCCGGGACGCCGAGGAGCACGACGCCCCGGGCCTGTACTGGAACACGCTCGAAGACGCCCCGGCTCGCGCGCTGTACGACAAGCTGGGCACGTTCCACGAGGGGTTCATCCTCTACACGTACCGGCGTGAGGCGAACCAGGTCTGAGGGCCGATCCGGCGACCACGACGGCCGGTGCCCCCACCGCGGCGATCCCCGTGTCGAACGGTCCATCGACCGGTTGTCCGTACCCGGGCTTAAGGTGTGCCCGTGATCTTCAAGAGGAAGCAGAAGTCCGCCGACCTCGGCGCTGTCGTGTCGGAGCTGGAAGAGGCCGTCGACGCTCGTGACGGTGCCCGCACCGAGCGGGCCTTCACCGCCGCGATAAACAGCCTGCGGCAGTCGACCGACGCCGAACGCGTCCCGGTGGGGCCGCGGCTTGCCGCACTGATTCCCGCCTTCCCGCCCACCGGCCCCCGCCCGCTCCTGGCGATGGCGGCCGGCTTCTGCGTCGAGAGCGGGGCCGATCCGGCGGCCTGCGCGGAGCCGATCCTCGGTGGCGTCCGGCAAGACCTGCTCGACGCAGCAGAGTTCGCCCGCCGCTGGCGTGCCACCGGTGACGCCGAGGACGAACTGCCTGAGCCCGATCAGAAGATCATCGACGATGCGCTGCTGGCCCGCCTGGGCGACGACGCGCACGAGGCCACGAGGTTGGCGCTGGCCTGGTGCTCGGTCGAGGAGTGGCAACCGCCCGCGCTGGCCGTGCTGTGCCGCAGCGCGGAGGTGCGCAGCCGGCACGGGTCCACGCTCCTCCCCGTCTGCAACGACCTGGCAGCCCTGGAGCGACACGACCTCAAGTGCCTGGCCTACGCGCTGGCCGTCCTGGACGACGAGCACCTGATCGTGCTGCACCGGCCCACCGGGACCGGCTTCGAGGTGCGGATCGGCGGCATCGCGGACAACTTCCAGTTGCACACCCTGCTCGCGCACGTCCTCGTCGGCGGCGGCCACGTGCCGGGCACCGCGCCTTCTGCCGAGAGCGTCCGCCTGGCCACGGACCCCAAGCCCGCCCGGGGACGCAGCGAAGCGGTCGCGACCGGGGCCTTCGAACTCCTCGCCCCGAACGGCGACCGGATCTGGAACGAGGGGCTGCCCGACGACATCCCGGTGGTGGAGGGACGCCGCCTGCTCGTGCTGGACGAGCCGATGTATCAGCGCAGTTGGAACGCCGACCGGTTCTTCCCGCTGCTCCCGGGCACGGCCGAACTCACCCGCGTCCTCCCCGCCGAGGAGACACGGACCTGGTTCGCCCGCACCTCATCCGGCACCGGTACCGGCCCCGCGTCCTGACTCAGTGGAACGGCCGCTGCACCGGCCCGGTGGGCAGGCGTCTCCACGCCGCAGACCGTCGCCTGGCACCGCTTCGTGATCGCCGCCCACGCCGCGGCCCACTCCCGCTCCAACGTTCGAATGAGGACCGCCTGTCGGTGTCGGTCACGGCCGATCGGGGGCGTCCGCCACCGACGGTCCCCGGCGGTCCGGGCCGGTCCCGATGGGCACGCCGGCGACACGGCCGCGGCCCGGGTCACGGCGGCTCCGTGACCGCGGCGGAGACGACTAGACCTCGGGGAGGGAAGGATCGGGCGTCCATGGGGACGGCGCGGTGACCGACCAGCGTTCGTGGTCGCGCCAGGCACCGTTGATGTAGAGGTAGGCAGGCGACAGACCTTCGTAACGAAAGCCCAGGCGCTGGACCAAGGCCAAAGACGCCTTGTTCGCCGGCTGGATGTTCGCCTCCAGCCGGTGCAGCCGCAGGTCGCTGAAGGCGTGCTGCATGACGGCGGTGAGCCCTTCGGCCATGTAACCCCGCCCCGCGGACGGGGCGAAAGCCGCATAGCCGAGGGACGCGCCCTGGTAACGGCCCCGGATGATCGAGTTGACGTTGACCGTGCCGGCAGCTGCACCGGTCTCCAGAACACGGATCAGATAGCCCCGGTTGGTGCCATCGCTGAAGCGGCGCATCCAGTCCTGGAACTCCTCCGCCGTGGCGGGCAGCTGCATCCACGGCGAATGCAGCTCGGCGCTGGCCCTCACGAGCGAGCAGAACTCATCCTGTTCGGCGGGGGTGAGCGGGCACAGTTCGACCCGTGACGGCGCATTGGGCATGGGGCAATCCTAGGCCTCTTGCCTACGGCCCCAAACCCGAGGTCGAGCTTCCGCCTCGCGCGGCGGCCCGGGTGGAGGGGACCACGTCCAACCTGCCCCTCTTCGTCGAACGCATCGTCCCCACCTTCAGGTCCTGCACTCCCGACATTGACCGTCTCAGAACGCTGTCGGACCGGATCGTGCTCGCCGCCGGCCACGATTCCCACGGCGAACTCCCCCACCGTGCCGCCGCCACCCTCGCCGGGCACATCGGCACCGAACCCCGGTACTTCCCCGGGGGGCACATCGGCCTGACCACACGCCCCACCGAATTCGCCGAACACCTCCGCGACACCCTCAGCACCCGGTGGACCCGCCCGCTGACCCGATCGGGTGCGGTCAGGCTGCGGGGCGGCCGGGGCAGTTGTTCGATGGGCGGCAACAGTCCCCGGCCCGCCCCGGGCCATGGGTAGCCGGACGGACAGGTGGCACACCGTGGCAGACAAGGACGCTCCCACCGACCTCGACGCGGTCGCCGACGAGCTGTACACGCTGCCGCCCCCGCAGTTCACCGCCGCCCGCAACACACACGCCCGGGCCGCCAGGAAGGCCGGCAACCGCCCCCTCGCCGACCGGATCACAGCCCTGCGCAAACCCACCACCTCAGCCTGGGCCGCCAACCTGCTCGCCCGCGAACGCCGCGACGAGACCGGGCCGCTCCTCCAGCTCGGCGACGCACTACGCCAAGCCCACCGGAAACTCGACGGGGAACAACTGCGTCGGCTCAACCGCCGGCAGCGGGAGCTCGTACACGCACTGTCCCAGCAGGCCGGACAACTCGCCGCCCAAGCCGGACAACCCCTGACCGGCCAAGCCATGCGGGAAGTCGAGGAAACCCTGCACGCCGCACTCGCCGACCCCGAGGCCGGCACCGCGTTCGCGGAGGGGCGCCTCACCAGACCACTGTCGGCGACGGTCGACATCGCCGGCCAGGCCACCACAGCCCGCGGCCCTCAACGCGCACAACCTCCCCCGCGCCAGGCGAGGAAGAAGCGACCCGCAGAAGACGCCGAGGACAAGGCGCGGGCCCGCCGCGAGGCGGACCGGCAACGCCGACGCGAAGAAGCCGAGCAAGCCGAGCGGGAAGCCCAGGCCCGGGAACACGAGGCCACAACCGTCCGCCACGAACTCGACCTCGCGGACCGGCACCACGACGAGGCCCAGTCCCGCCTCGGCGAACTGCTCCGGCAGGTCAAGGACGCGGAAGAGACCCTGCGTACCGCCCGCGACGCCCAGGACCGAGCACGACGCCGGCTGCGCGACGCCGACAAGGCGGCCCGCAAGGCAGCCGCGCGCGCCGGCCGGCTGACCGAACGCCTCGATCAGGACCCCTGACCGGCCGGATGCCGGCCGATGGGCCCAGGACCGGCTGCCTGACGACACGCCGGTGCCCACCTACTCACCGGGCGGTGGCCGCACCGTCAGATCACGTCCGGCCGCCGAACCGCCAGTTGTGGACCTCGATCCCCGCGTACGCGTCAGAGGTCAGGACGGCGTGTGCCGTGTCCTGGTCCACGGCCCGGACGAGCGCGGCCGTTCCCAGCCACGTGCCGCCGTCGCCGGACAGCAGGGGCCCGTACGCGATCAGGTCGTCCCGATCCGTCGGTACGGCAAGGTAGGCGCCCGGACCCGCGCCCGGCCGAGCACCAGGTACCGGTTGCCGCCGGTTCGGCCACCGGGGAAGTCCCACATGGTGCGTCCCAGCAGGTTGCGCCAGCGGCGCAGCAGCACGTCCCGGTACACCCCGACCTGGTAGCCGGGCTCGTCGAATGCGAACGCCCGGGCGGCGGCAGGGCTCGGCAGGTCGAGCATGTGCACGCTGCCGGTGGGTTCGCCGTCCTCGGAGGTGAAGGTCGGGCCGCGGGCGATCATCTCCTTCTCGTACTGATCCATGTAGGCCCGATGGTCCTCCAGCAGCTCTTGACGCAGGGCCGGCGAACCGGCCCGATCGCGGTGGTGGCAGATGAACTCCATGCGCACACTCTCCCCCGCCGCGCGCCGGGCCCGCTCGGGCCCGCCATCAGCCCGTGCCAGGGCAGTCATGTCCAGGTGCGCGACGTCCAGGCCGCGGCACGGGCTTCGGGCGCGGGTGAAGCCACCGGGAACCCGAGCGCCACGCCAGGACGACGGTCGTCACGGACTCAGCTCGATGAATCGGTGCGGCCGCCCTCGGGCACCGTGGGCAGGGCGGCGTCCAGGATGACTGCGGCGGTCGCCCCGGCCCCGGCCGCCGCTTCGGGGTCGGCGTCGATGCGTACCGGGACGGCGCGTCCGTCGTGGAGCAGGTGCGGGCGGCGCCCGAGGCAGTAGCGTCAGACGACCCATGAGGCGGCCGTGACCCAGGGGCATTTGACGCATGCGGTGGCCGCGGACCCGCTGGCACAGTGGCCTGGGCAGCGGGCAAGGCCACCGATGCGTGCTTTCCCCTGCCGTGATCACCCTGCGCATTCGCGACACCCCAGGGCCGTCGCCGTTGCCACCGAGGACGGTTCCGCGTGCCACCGGGCCCGGGCCGTCGGCGGTCGCGCAGGGCCATGCCCAGCACGGGCAGCGTCATCCCGCCGGATGCCGGGCGGCCGTACAAGGAAGAGACAATGGCTCCACTCGTCAATGAACCCATGGCCGATACGCGCGACATGTACATGGCCCACACCGCGTTGCGCCGGGAGTTCAGGCTGCTCCCCGACCTCATCCGGTCCGTCCCGCCGGGCGACGCACGGCGCGCGGAGGTCGTCAGTGCCCACGCGGCGCTGGTGTGCCGGATCCTGCACACGCACCACGAGGGCGAGGACAAGCTGCTCTGGCCCAAGCTGGTCGAGCGGGCCGGCGTGGACGCGGAGGTCATCGTGCCGATGATGGAGCAGCAGCACCACGCCATCGAAGAGCTGCACGCCGAGGTGACCGGACTGCTCGGGTCCTGGCGCGCGACCGCGGAAGGCGGCGAGAAGCTCGCCGAGGCGTGCGAGCGGCTGCTGACGGTGCTCATCCAGCACATGGCGCTGGAGGAGAAGCAGATCCTGCCGCTGGCCGCCAGGTACGTCACCGCGACGGAATGGCACGAGCTCGGCGAGCACGGCATGGCGAGCACGCCGAAGAAGGACCTGCCGCTCGTCTTCGGGATGGCGATGTACGAGGGCGATCCCGAGGTCATCAAGGCCGTCCTGGCGACGGCTCCGCTGCCCGTACGGCTGATCGTCCCCGTGCTGGGACGCCGGCGGTACGCGGCGCACGCCCGGCAGGTCCACGGGACGGTCAGGCCCGCTCGCGTCGGCTCCTGAAAGGCCCGGGGAACACACGTCGGGGCAGGGCACCACCCCGTCCTCGCCCGAGGAGGACTGCCATGGCAGACAGGCGGCCATCACCCTCGGCAGCCGGGTGTCCACCGCCGCTTTCCGTCCTCGACCTGGCACCGACCGAGGAGAGCGTGAGCGGCCGCGACGCCCAGGCCGCGACGGTCGCGACGGCGCGGCGGGCGGGTGGGCTCGGACTCCGCCGGGTGTGGGTGGCCGAACACCACGGATACCGTTCCGTCGGCCGCCGGTGGGTCCAGCGCCTGAGGCTGGAGGCCTGCCGCAGGGATCTCGTACGACCGGAGCCGGCGGGACGGACCGCGGCGGCCATCGCGCACCGGTGGGGCTTCGCCGCCACGCGCACATCAGCCCGGACCTTCCGCGCGGTCCAGGGCCTGTCCCCCGCCGAAGGGCGACAGGCCGGCGCCCTGCGGGCTGCACCCCTGCAGGCCGCCGGCCTCCTCCCCCGGCAGCCTGACAGCTGATCAGTCCTGCCGCAGCTGCCCCGTGTCCTCGCGACGGACCTCACCGGCGGGCCAGGGCAGCGCGGCGGCGGCCGGCTCCTCCATCCGGGTCAGCGCGACCATCGCGAGATCGTCCTCCGGAAGCGCACCGGCATGGTCGACCAGGTCCCGCAGGATCTCCCCGAGCGCGTCCGGCAGGCGTTCGTGGTGGACCAGACCCTGCCGGACCCACTGCCACGCCGTCGCCCGGTCCAGCAGCGGGTAGCAGCGCCCGGCGGCGTCGCGGGCCTCGATGAGACCGTCGGTGTAAAGCAACAGGGTGTCACCGGGGGCCAGTTCGAAGCGTTCCTCGATGGCGCCGCAGTCCCGCAGGGAGCGCAGTCCGAGCGGGGGAGCCGGACAGCCGGCCACCAGGGCGACGCTTCCGCGGCGGGCCCGCACGGGCGGCGGGTGACCGTGGTTGACCATGCCGGCGAACCGTTCACCGTCCCGTACCTCCAACAGCAGTGCCGTCACGAAGCGTTCGTTCGTGTCGCGACCGGCGTCGTCGCTCTCGGCCAGATGGTGCTGGAAACTCTCCTCCAGCCGCGCCGACAGCTCTGCCAGGGTCGTGGCGCGCGGGGCCCATTCACGGAACGCCCCCAGCACGGCCGTGACGTCCTCGAACGTGGGCAGGCCCTTGCCGCACACGTCGCCGATGATCAGGCGGGTCGCCCCGCCCTTCCGCACGACCGCGTAGAGGTCCCCGCCGACCTGGCCACGGCCGCCGCAGGCACGGTAGACGGAGGCGAGCCCCAGCGTGCCGACGCGCCCGGGGAGCGGCCGCAGCAGGGTCCGCCGCACGGTGTCCGTCACCGCATGCGCCCGCGCCGCGCCGTGGCGGTACCGGACCTTCGTACGGTCCATCACCACGGCCACGACCCCCACGGTGACCAGCGGCGCGAGGCCGCACGCGAGACTCGGGTGCGAGTACCACGGCAGGATCACGCACACCGCGCACACCGCGAGGACCAACGCCACCCCACACGCGACCGACAGGCGCCGCATCGGTCGCCCGTCGTCGGGCTCGTCCTCGAATTGTTCGATGTCCGGCATCTGCGTCACTCCCTTGGGGTCCGTGCGGGGGCCGGTGGCCGTCGGATCCGCGAACGGTCCCGGGCCCGCGCATTGGCGTCCCACTCGTGATGGGACACCTCGACCGTAGGAGGGAGCCCCGCCGGGCTCCTTGCCCCGTTGTGCACAGTGCCTTGCCCGCCCGTGCAGTGCCGGGAAGTGCCCGAGTGGACGGGCGCCGGGGCGGGCCCCGCACGTCCGTGGCTACCGCTTGGCCAGGCCCGTCAGGGCGTCGCGGAGCGCCGCCCTGGACGTGATGCCCAGCTTGGGGAAGACCCGGCCCAGGTGGCCGCCCACGGTGCGGGGCGAGAGATAAAGCCGCTCGGCGATCTGCTTGTTGGTCAGACCGGAGGCCGCGAGATGGGCGATCTCGACCTCCTGCGGGGTGAGGCTGACCGACTCGGGCCCCTCGGGGCGCTTGACCATCCATCCGGTCGCCTGCAGGGTGCGCTTCGCGCGTTCCGCCCAGGGCAGAGCGCCGAGTTGCTCGAAGGCCGCGAGGGCCGCGCTCAGCGACGCCCGCGCGTCGGTCGTCGAGCGCGCCTTGCGCAGCCGCTCGCCGTAGGCCAGGGTCACGCGTGCCAGGTCGAAGGGCCACTGCTGGATGCCGGGGTGCGACAGGGCCCGCTCGAACAACTCGATCGCCTCCTCGTCCGATTCGGCGGCCATCGCGGCCGAGGCGTCCACGAACATGGCCCTGCGCGGTGAGAGCGCGGCGACCCCGGCGTGCCGAACGGCGGCCACGTGGGCGGCCGCCTCGGCGTGCCGCTGGGTGCGCACGGCCGCCTCCACCACGTCCCCGATCACCAGCAGTGCCACGGGGGTGTACGGGGCCAGCTCACCGGGCGGGCTGATGGCCGCCGCGTGCCGGTACGCGCGCTCGAAGTCGCCCTCCGCCTGCGCGACGAGCACCCGTATGTGCTCCGCCAGGGTCACCAGGTGGTGCGCCCCACGGGACGTGCCCCAGGAGGCCATCGCGCCGGCCGCCTCCTCGGCGGGGCCGGCCTCTCCGCGCGCCGCCGCGACGACGGCTTTGTAGTACAGGAAGTACCAGGAGACGGCCTCGAAGGCGTGCTCCTTGCACAGGCGCAGCCCCTCGTCGGCCAGCTCCGTCGTGTCGTCCCACCGGCCCGCGAGGAACGCGTCCGTGCACAGGAGCGGGAGAGTGACGATCTGCCTGCGCCCTTGGGGCAGGACGCCCGAAATCGCGTCGCGCACCCCGGAGAGCCGGTCGGCGGCGATGCTCGCGGTGCCGATCCGCGTGATCCTCGACGGGGCCGTCTCACGGGGCAGGCCCCCGATGAGTTCCTCCAGGTCGCCCAGCGCCCCAATCGCGGTACGCGCGGGATCGCCCTGGGTGGCGACGTTCACCGTCAGCAGGCGCGGCACGTCGGGCCCGAGCCGGTCGAGGAACTTGTGCAGGGGCGCCCACAGCTCTTCCCGGCCGCCCAGGCAGCACAGCAGCAACAGCAGGTAGAGGGCCTCCTCGAGGGCCGGGTCGCACGCCCCGTAGGGATGGTCGCCGTTCTCGATCGCGCCGAGGAGTATCCGGTGGGCCGTGTCGATGTCCCCCTTTCCGTCGAGCAGCCGGTGGACCGCGACGGCCGCCGAGTACAGGGAGGCGCGGTCGTCGGTGCCGAACCGCCGTGCGTCGTCCAGGAGCCGGGAGGCCATGGTCAGTTCACCGGAGGCGTCCGCGCGTAGGTAGGCTGCCGCGGACAGCCTGCGTCCGCGGTCGGCCGCACCGGGACTCAGGTGCGCGGCCTTGGTGAGGGCCCGTATCGCGGCCATGGCGTCACCGCGCCGGAGGACCCGGTGGGCGGTGCTCTCCAGCAACGCCGCGACGTCCTCGTCCTGTTCGACGCACGCCTCCCCCAGGTGCCACGCCCGCTGGTCGGGCCGGTCGTGCAGCACCTCGGCGAGTTCCCGGTGCACGCGGCGGCGCTCCGCGGAGGTGGACGCGTCGATCACCGCGGCCCGGAACAACTGGTGCCGGAAGCTCAGGCGGTGGTCGAACTCCTCGATCCGCACAAGGCCGTCGCGCTCGGCGGGCTCCAGGTCCGCCAGATCGACCCCGGCCCCGAGACGCCGCGCGGCGCACTGCACGACAGCCAAGTCCCCCGTCCCCTCCAGCGCGGGCACCAGCAGCAGACGACGAGTCGCCTCGGGCAGACCCGCCACGCACGAGCCGAAGACCTCCCGCAGTCGCCGGGTGAGCGGCAGCGCGGCCGGCATCCGCTCCAGCCCGGCGCGCTGCGGTCCGGTCAGGGCCGCCGGCAGTTCGACCAGGGCCAGCGGGTTGCCCTGCGCCACGGCGACGACGCACTCGACGACGAGCCCCGTGAGGTCCGGATGGGATGAGCGGGCCAGGAGCCGCGACGCGCTCTCGTCCAGCGGCAGGACCTCGTGTTCGGCGCGTACGCCTGACACGACGCACCCGCGGTGTCCTCTGCGGGCGGCGGCCAGGAACCTGACACGGCTGCCCGCGAGCCGCCGTGCCACGAATCCCAGTACGGCCGCGCTCGCCGGGTCCACCGTCTGGAGGTCGTCGACGACCAGCAGGACCGGCGCTGCGGCGGCGGCACGGCGGAGCAGCACCAGGGCCGCGTTCGAGACGAGGAGCCGCTCGGGCGGTGCTCCCTCGCCGAAGCCCAGGGCCACGCGCAGGGCCTCGCGGTGAGCGCCGTCGAGGGCCTGCGGATCCTCCTCCCACAGCGGGAAGAGAAGCTGGTTGAGCGCAGCGTACGCCACGTCGCTCTCGGACTCCGCGCCCGCCCCCCGCAGCACCCTGGCCCCGGCTGTCAGCGCCCTGCGGGCGAGATGGCCGAGCAGCGCCGTCTTGCCCACCCCGGGCTCACCGGCCAGCAGCACCGCACCACCGGAATCGGCCGAGCCGAGCAGCCCCTCGATCCGGTCCACGTCCGCCGCGCGGCCCACCAGCCCCTGCAACGCGCCGCTGCCGACGTCGGCCGTGTACACCGAGGTTTGCATCGGAAGTTTCTTGCTCTCTGTTTCTGGGCCTGGACGCAAGCATTCTCACACGGCACGGACGGCGTGCCCGGGCGGGGAACGGTGACTTCCGCCTCACGGCCGCAGGGGAATTCACCTAACGTATTCCTGCCGTACGGGTCGCGGATTCCTTTCGTTCAAGGCGGTACGACGGCGCAGGTCAGTCCTTGGGGAGCCAGCGGCTGAGGGCGTCGATGAGCCGTTCCAGCGCGGGCACCTTGCTGGAGCGGTCCGTCATCACCGTACGGCCGTCGAATTGCAGGGTGTACTGGAACATGTCGTTCGCCGCCATGTTCATCGTGAAGTCCGGGACGTCCTCCAGCGCCGGGTCGCCGAGCAGGATCCGCAATTCCTTGAACTGGACGGCGCCGACCCGACGCACTATGGGCTCGCCTTTGTGGCCGGTGTAGACGGTCCCGTCACCCCGGAGCATCACCTGCTGGTGGACGCCCGCGAAGCCGCCGCTGACGGTCATCACCACCAGCTTCTGATCCGGTCCGCGGACGGGCACCGGTGTCGCGGTACGGCTGGGCGAGGGCGGCCGGGAGGGCGAGGTGGGCGCGGAGGCGGAGGTGGACGCCGACGGCGGGACGGACGACGGGGACGGGGCGGGAGCGGTCGCGGTGACCACCTCAACATCCGCCGGCTCCCCCGCCGTCTCACCGATGGTGAGGGTGCAGCCCGTGGAACCCAGCACGCCGACGGCGAGAACCACCCCGGCCAGCACCGCCCTGCCCAGTGTCCTCACGCTCTCTCCCCCGCCAGTCGTTGTCTCCAACTCAAGCCTGGATACCACGGAATGACACCGTCCGACCCGGCCCGGCACCCTCACACCTCTCCACGGGCCCGGGGCCCGGTCGGCCGCGGAAGGCCCGGCGCGCCGCATGACGCGCCGGGCCCCGTCTCCACAAGGCCGCGAACTCCCGGCACGGCGACCGGCGGAGCGCCTCAGCCGCCGTCCAACTCGGCGTTCGCACGCTCCGTGACCAGTGTCAGCACGCGGCCCGCCACAGCGAGGTCCCCGGCCGGGATGCCGGCGTACAGCCGGGCGGAGATCTCAGCGGTCTCCTCGGTGGTGGTCTCGTACAACTCCCGGCCGGCGTCCGTCAGCCGTATGCGGGAGGCGTCCGCCGGATCCTCCTCCAGCAGCTTCGCGTGCGTCAGCTCGTCGATCACACTGCGCACGACCGACTCGCCGGTCTTCAGCGAGCCGGCGACGTCGCGATCGAGTTCGCCCCGGCCGACGGACCCGCCCGCGGCCACGACGGCCCGCAGCGTCACGCTCTGGTGGAATGTGGCGCCGTGGCGCGTCAGCACATCCTCCAGGAGGGCGCGCGCCGCGTAGTGCGCAAGGGCGATGACCCGGCCGTTGGCCGTGGGTGCGGTAGTACTCATGACTGCTCCTCGTCGTTCTCGGTGTACGGATCAAGAGGTGCGTCGATCAGGGTCGCCAGCTCGCGGATCAACTGCCGGGTACGCGGACCGTCCTGCCCCCCGAGCGGCGCGAGCAACTGGTCCAGCAGGCCCTGGACCACGTCGATCGCGCGTCGCGTGACCTCGCGCCCCTGCTCGGTGAGCGACAGCTGCATGGCGCGTGGGTCGCCGGGGTCCCGGGTGCGGGCGACGAGCCCGGCGGTCTCCAGGGCCCGGGCGAGCTTGGAGACATAAAGCGGTTCGAGCCCCGTGTGGTCGGCGAGCCGGCGCTGGCTGGGCCGCAGCCCGGAGCGCGACATGCCGTACAGCGACGCCATCACCGCGTACTGGGCGTGGGTCAGGCCCAGCGGAGCGACCGCCCGGTCGACGGCCACCCGCCACTTCATCGACAGGCGCCAGACCAGGAACCCCGGTGTCGCGCTCTCAGTTGCTGAACTCACGGCAAATACCATACATGGCTACTATGTACATGGCCACTAAACCACGGGGCACCCGCCCGGCCCGCACCCTACGCCCGGTTCTGCCCAAGTCCGGCTCGATGGCGCCCGGTTCGGACACCCCGACTTGCCGATGTCTTGACGATACGTTCCATGACCATTCAACCGCGCGTCCCTGGCGGGGGTGCATGCCCTCCCTAAGGTCCGTAGGCGTTGCGGAAGAAGGGACTCATGGACACACTCCTCGCAGTCCGTGCTCGCGGGATCACCAAATACTTCGGGGGCGTCGTCGCACTCGACGGCGTCGACCTCGACGTGACGCAGGGACAGATCCACGGCCTGGTCGGACCGAACGGCGCGGGCAAGACCACGTTGCTCGGCCTCCTCCTGGGCCTGGCCGTCGCAGACGGCGGCGGCCTCGAGATCCTGGGCTCGCCCGTCGGACGGGCTCTGGCCGCGCCCGACGGCGTCGCCGGCTTCGTGGACGGGCCCGGCCTCTACCCGTCGCTCACCGCCCGGCAGAACCTCGCCGCGCTGGCCGCACTCCGCGGGCAGGACGCGCGGGCAGCCGGGATCGACGACGTACTGGCCCAGGTGGGGCTCACGGACGTCGCCAACGACCGGGCCCGCGGGTTCTCGCTCGGCATGCGCCAGCGGCTCGGTCTCGCCGCCGCCCTGCTCACCGGACCCCGGCTGCTGGTGCTCGACGAACCGTCCAACGGCCTGGACCCGGCGGGCAAGAGGCACGTGCACGGGGTCCTCACCCGGCTCGCGGACGAGGGGACCGCCGTCGTGCTGTCGAGCCACCGCATGGACGACCTGGAGGCACTGTGCTCCGAGGTCACCATCCTCGCCACCGGACGGGTCGTCTTCTCGGGCCCGCTGGGCAAGCTGGCCGCCGAGAACCGTGAACTCGACTACCGGTTGCTCGCCTCGGACCCGCCGGCCGCCCGCCGACTGGCCCTCGGCACGGCCGGGATCCGCGTCGTCGACGACGCAGGCATACGGAACGACGCCGGCGTGCTCGTCGTGCGCGCGCTGGTGCCGGCTCTCGACGAACTCGTGGCGGGGCTCGTGCGCGCGGGCATCGCACTGCGCGAACTCGCCCCCGTCGTCTCCCCGCTCGAGGCGGCGTTCCTCGCCCTCACCCACCAGCAGGAGGCCGGCCGATGACCGCGACCGTCGTCGCCGACAACGTTGTCCCCACCCGCCGTGTCCCGGTCTCGCGCGGCTACCGCTTCGAGCTGGTCAAGCTGGTGTCGCAGTGGCGGATCCGCGTGCTGGTCCTGGCCTGCTGGATCGCGCCGGCGCTCTTCGTCGCCGCGGTGAGCCGGCAGAGCACGCTCCCCGTCGACACCCTCTTCGGCCGCTGGATGCACGCCACCGGATGGGCGGGGCCGCTGGTGATGCTCGGATTCGCGGGCACCTGGGCGCTCCCGCTGCTGACCTCGGTCGTCGCCGGCGACGTGTTCGCCTCCGAGGACCGGCTCGGCACCTGGCGCCACCTGCTGGTGGCGGTCCGCTCGCCCCGGCGGATCTTCGTGGCGAAGGTGCTGGCCAGCCTCACCGTCCTGCTGCTGCTCGTGGTGGGGATGGCCTGCTCCGGCGCGGTCGGCGGGGTCGTGGCGGTCGGCAACCAGCCGCTGGTCGGTCTCGACGGCCACCTGCTCACGCCGTCCGACGCCGCCGGGCAGGTCTTCCTCGCCTGGGCCTGCGCCCTGGCCCCGACCCTGGCCCTGGCCGGGATCGGCCTGCTCGGCTCCATCGCCCTCGGGCGCTCCCCGATGGGGCTGCTGCTGCCCGCGCTCGTCGCCCTCGCGATGCAGCTCGCGCAGATGATGCCGCTCCCCGTCGCCGTACGTCTGGCCCTGCCCGGATACGCCTTCATCTCCTGGAACGGGCTGTTCACCGGCCCCCGGCAACTCACGCCGCTCCTCATCGGCATCGCGGTCAGCCTGGTCTGGGCCGTGGCCGCGACGGTCCTGGCCTACCTGCTCTTCCTGCGGCGCGACTTCACCAACCTGACCGACGACGGCTCGGCGCGCCGCGCGCTCCTCGCCGGTGCCCTGCCACTGGCCGGGCTGCTCGCGGCGACGGTCGCCGTCGTCACCGCGACGACCACGGCCACAGGCTCCGGGATCGAGCAGGACAAGGTGCAGCGCTCGGTCGCCACGGCCTTCGCCCACCTGTATCGCGTGCAGACCGACCAGCTCAACCGCCCCGCCGTCACCGAGGCGCAGCTCAAGGCCACGGCGGCGTGCACCAAGGGAAGCGTCGCGTCCGGCGCCGAGGGGCCCGGCAACGACTGGCGCTGCGTCGTCTCCTGGCACCTCCCCGGCGTCACGGCCACGGGCCAGGCCGTCTACCAGCTCGATGTCACTCCGGACGGGCGGTACGTCGCCGACGGCGACGGACCGAAGGAAGTCAACGGCTACTTCCTGGTGCGGACCCCGGTGGGGGACGCGCCGAACCCGCTCTGGCAGTTCGACGGGAACGTCGAACTGCTTGCCACCACCCCGAAGGGATAACGCAACATGCAGGTCACACGTCGCCGCCGCACGGGCACCGAGAGGGACACCCATGCCCTTGCCGGCCGACGGTTCGGCAGCCGCAGAAGCCTGACGCTGGCCGCCGCGACCGCCGTCGTGCTCGCCACCGGCACCGGGATCGGGTTCGCCCAGACCACCCAGTTCGGCCACGACCAGGTCGGCCAGGTCACCGACCAAGGGCAGGTCCTCTCCAGCGACCAGTACATCGCCCCTTACGGCGAGCGCCTCGTCATCAACAACGGCAAGATCATGTCGTCCTCGGTCAGCCCGGACGGCACCCACCTCGCGGCCTCCCTCACCGACGGCGGCGTGGCGCTGGCCGTCGTGGACCTGAAGAACTGGAAGGTCCAGCAGCTCGTCGGCAACTCATCGTCGGCGAACCTGCACATCGCCAGTAACAGCGTGGGCCAGGAAGGCCCCACGTACTCGCCCGACGGTACGCAGCTGTGGCTGGGCCAGACCGACGGCTACACCCGGTTCACCGTGGACCCCGACGGCAGCCTCGCCGACCCGACGTCCGTCACCATCCCGGCGGACGGCGCCAAGCACGCCCTGGTGGGCGAGCCGGTGTTCTCCTCCGACGGTTCCACCGTGTACGCCGCGGTCAACGGCCAGAACCGCGTGGTCGCCATCGACACGGCCACCGGGACCCTCAAGCAGAGCTGGGCCGTGGGCAACGCCCCGCGCGACATGATCGTGGTCGGCTCCAAGCTGTACGTCAGCAACGAGGGCGGCCGTCCGGCCAAGCCGGGCGAGAGCACCATCAACTCGTACGGCACCCAGGTGCCGGCCGACCCGAAGACCGGTGCCACCACCACCGGCACGGTCAGCGTCATCGACCTGGCGGACCCGGCGGCCGCCGTCGCGAGCATCGACGTGGGTCTGCACCCCACCGCCCTGTACGCCAAGAAGGGGGCGCTGTTCGTCACGGACACCGCCACCAACGACGTATCGGTGATCGACACCCGCAAGAACAAGGTCGTGCAGACCATCGCCACCCAGCCGTGGCCGGAGGCGTCGGTGGGCTACGAGCCCAACGCCGTCACGCTCACCGACGACGGCCACCTGCTGGTGACGCTGGGCCGCGCCAACGCGGTCGCCGTCTACCGGTACAACTCACCGCAGGAGCCGGTCAGCTACGTCGGTCTCCTCCCGACGGACTACTTCCCCGCGGAGATCGCCACGGTCGGCGACCAGGTCGTGGTCTCCAACACCCGCGGCATCGACGCCCGCCGGCCCACCGCCGGCGCCGGGCACGGCACCCACGACACCACCTCGAGCGTCCAGCGGTTCACGCTACCGAGCGAGAAGGTCATCAAGTCCCAGACGGCCAAGGTCTTCCAGCAGAACGGCTGGGCCAACGGCGCGGTCAAGCTCGCGAAGGACAAGGGCAACGGCCACGTCAAGCCGGTGGCCGTCCCGAAGCGGCTCGGCGACCCGTCGACGATCAAGCACGTCTTCATGATCGTCAAGGAGAACCGGACCTACGACCAGGTCCTCGGCGACGTCCCGCAGGGCAACGGCGACCCGTCGCTGGCCGAGTTCGGCGAGAACGTGACGCCGAACCAGCATGCGCTGGCCCGGCAGTTCGGCCTGTACGACAACACGTACGACATCGGCACGAACTCCGCCGAGGGCCACAACTGGCTGATGCAGGCCGACAACCCGGAGTACACCGAGTCCTCGGCCGGTGAGTACGCGCGCAGCTACGACACCGAGGACGACGCCCTCGGGCACCAGCGCACCGGCTTCATCTGGAGCGGCGCCCAGGCGCAGGGCAAGAGTGTGCGCAACTTCGGCGAGTTCCACCAGTTCCTGACCAAGCCGTCCGGCGCGACCTGGCAGAACCTGTACTGCGACACCAAGAACATGCAGGCCACCGGGCAGAACACCGCGTACAACCTGGTGTCGTCCTCGCCGATACCGTCGCTGAACAGCGTCTCGGTGCCCGGCTTCCCGAAGTTCGACACCAGCGTCCCGGATGTCTACCGGGCCGAGATATGGAAGCAGGACTTCGAGAAGAACGGTCCGGCGAACCTGAACATGTTCTGGCTCTCCAGCGACCACACCGGCGGACCCGCGGGCCCCGCCGCGCAGGTCGCGGACAACGACCTCGCGGTCGGCCGGATCGTCGACGAGATCTCGCACAGCAAGTACTGGAAGGACTCCGCGATCTTCGTGGTCGAGGACGACTCCCAGGCCGGTCTCGACCACGTCGACGGCCACCGTGCCCCGATCCAGATCATCAGCCCCTGGGCCCGGCACGGCACCGTCGACAGCCGCTACTACTCGCAGATCACCATGATCCGCACCATCGAGCAGATCCTCGGGATCCACCCGATGAACCAGAAGGACAGCGCGGCCACCCCGATGTTCGGGGCGTTCACCAAGAAGGCCGACTACACGCCCTTCACGGCGCTGCCCAACCGGACCGCGCTCACCGACGGTCTCAAGACCCCGCCCGCCTGCGGCCTGGACACCCCGGCCCCGCAGGACCCGAACGCCGCGGCCGTCCCGTCGACGAAGGTGCCGGCGGACAAGAAGGCCCTCGCCGAGCAGTGGGCGGACTGGCAGTCCAAGCAGCGGCTGACCGGGCCCGATGCCAGGCCGGACTTCGCCAACCCCGCGCAGATGAACCACTTGACGTGGTACCTCACGCACGGTTGGACGCAGCCGTACCCCGGCGAGAGCAAGGTCTTCGCACCGAAGGACGTCCCGGGCGCCTACATCCCGTCGGCGGAGAACGACGGCTGACGCCCGCGGATCGCACGCAGGGGCCTGCGGCCGGCGGCAACGCCGGCCGCAGGCCCCTCGCGTCAGCGCTCCGGCCCTGCCGCCCGTACGGCGGCACCGCCTCACACGGCTTCGGGTGCCTCCGTCGGACAGGACGGCTGGGCGATGAGGGACGCCACGGGATTCGTCACCGTGCGGCAGCGGGTCCAGCGGGCGGCCTCGCCGTCGGTGGGCGAGGCGATCTCGGTGGGCTCGGTGGCGGGGGCGGTGCCGAGCAGCCCGCGATCCCGGCAGTAGTCGTCGTCGTAGATCGTGGACAGGTAGCGGTGCGGCCCGTCGGGGAAGACGGCCACGATGCGCGTGTCGGCGGAGTACGTGCGGGCCGCCCACCCGGCGACGAGGGCGACGGCACCGACACTCCAGCCGCCCGACGCGTAGTGGGAGCGGGCCAGGGCCCGGCAGGTGTGGACGGCCTCGGCCGGGGCGACCCAGTGCACCTCGGCGAACTGCTCGTAGGCCACGTTGCGCGAGTGGATGCTGCTGCCGAGGCCCCGCACGATGCGGGGCCTGACGGGCTGGCCGAAGGTGACGGAGCCGATGGTGTCCACCCCGATGACGTGCAGGTCCGGGTTGACGGCGCGCAGCGTGCGGCTGACACCCGCCGAGTGGCCGCCGGTTCCGACACTGGTGACCAGGACGTCGACCCTGCCCAGTTGCTCGATCAGCTCCCCGGCCAGGGGCGCATAGGCGTCCGCGTTGTCCGGGTTGTCGTACGGGTCGGCGCACCACGATCCCGGTTCGGCCGCGAGCAGTTCGCTCACGCGCCGCCGGCAGGCCTCCTGCCAGCCCTCGTAGGGGTGGGCGTCGCGGACGATGTCGAGCCGGGCGCCGCGTGCGCGCAGCAGGCGCTTCATGTCCGGCTCCAGGTCCGGGTCGGTCACGAGCGTGACGGGGTGCCCGAAGACCCGCCCGGCGAGCACCAGTCCGAGGCCGAAGGCGCCGCTGGTGGACGCCACGACTGTCGCGCCGGGGAGGAGATCGCCGCGCTCGCGTGCGCAGCCGACCATGTGGAGGGCGGAGCGGTCCTCGATGGCGCCGGGGTTGGCGCCTTCCAGCTTCGCCCAGAAGCCGCTTCCGGGCGTGGTGAGAGGGTAGGAGATCCACAGCAGGGGCGTGTTGCCGACCGCGGAGGCGAGATCGCGGCCGGTGGTGGGCTCGTTCATGGTGTCCGCTTTCTGGAATCGGGAAGAGTGCCGTGCACGGCTCACCCTCAGCCCGTGCGCGTGTGCGCGGGGGTGGAAAGGTGAGGGACCGTCAGCCGGTCCGGGCGGGCGTCTTCTAAATGCGCCAGAGGCAGAGGACGGACGGCGCCGCGGTCGCTATGCGGGCGTCGGGGGCCGGGTCGCTCCCGGGTGTGTTGTGCGAGGCGGGCACTTGTCCTGGCGCCGCTTCGGCGGCGCCCGTCTGCGGGAGGTTGGTGCCGTGCTCGCGTGGTCCGGTACGCGACCCCGGCAGCTCGGCGGAGGCCGGGGAGCAGTCCTCGCCGGGGTGGTGGGGAGCGACGGGGTGCGGCCGTTCCTCCGCGTTCGTCAGATGGACGTGCGCGTGGAGGCCGTTGTGGGCGTGCGCGGGCGAGCCGGCCACGGTGAAGCAGAATGCGGCCAGCAGCGCAACGAGGAACGTCGGGCACGTTCCGCGGTGGGGGCCTCGCACAGGCCGCACATTACGCCATGAAACATGCCGGAACGGTCTCAGGCATGCGGTGGATTACCGCTCAGATGGTGATCCGCGAGGTTGAGCACCTCGTCGACGAGCCTGCGCAGATGCCCGTCGGAGAGTTCGTAGATCACCCGGCGCCCCTCCTTGCGGGAGGAGACCAGGCCCGCGATCCGGAGTTTGGCCAGGTGCTGACTGACGGCGGGTCGCGCCGCGCCGACCCGCGCGGTCAGCGTGGAGACGTCCGCCTCCCCCTCGGTGAGTGTGTGCAGCAGGGCAAGGCGGGTGCGGTCCGCGAGCAGGCTCAGGATCTCGGCCCCGCGGAGGTAGTGCTCGCCGCCCGGGTCTCGCGGATGCGCACCATGCGCAGGTGACAGGTGCATGCGTGCGTTCATATGCACATAATGGAGGGAAGGCTCAGCCCGTGTCCACCAGCGACTCCCCGGAAGGCGGTCCCATGAACGGCCCCGACACGCACCCCCAGCACGACCACGGCCACCGCCACGGGCCGGAACACGGGCACACGCACGGGCCCGGCCACGGCCACAGCCACAGCCACGGCGAAGGTCACGGCGAAGGTCACGGCGAAGGTCACGCCGCCCGGGGCCGGGCAGGCCTGCGGCACCGGCTGGGACACCTTCCGCACCCGCACTCGCACGAGTCCGCCGACAAGGTGGACCGGGCCCTGGAGTCCTCCGCCGAAGGCATGCGCGCCCTGTGGATCTCGCTCGCCGTCCTCGGCGTCACCGCGATCGCCCAGGCCGCGGTCGTCGTCCTGTCGGGCTCGGTCGCCCTCCTGGGCGACACCGTGCACAACGCGGCCGACGCCCTCACCGCACTGCCGCTCGGCGTCGCGTTCCTCCTCGGGCGGCGGGCCGCCACGCGACGCTTCACCTACGGTTACGGCCGGGCCGAGGACCTCGCCGGGATCGTCATCGTCCTCACCATCACCGCCTCGGCCGGCTTCGCCGCCTGGACCGCCGTCGACCGGCTCCTGCACCCGCGGGACATCGCCTACCTGCCCGCGGTGGCCGTCGCGGCGGTGATCGGGTGCATCGGCAACGAATGGGTGGCCCGCTACCGGATCCGCGTCGGGCGCAAGATCGGCTCGGCCGCACTCGTCGCCGACGGTCTCCATGCCCGCACCGACGGCTTCACCTCGCTGGCGGTGCTGCTCGGCGCCGCGGGCGCGGGAACGGGCTGGCGCCTGGCGGACCCGATCGTGGGCCTCGCCATCACCGCGGCCATCCTGCTGGTGCTCCGTGACGCCGCGCGCGAGGTGTTCCGGCGCGTCATGGACGCCGTGGACCCGGCGCTGGTCGACGACGCCGAGCGCGCGCTGCGCGATGTGCCGGGCGTCCGCGAGGTGGGCGAGCTGCGCCTGCGCTGGATCGGGCACCGGCTGCGGGCCGAGGTCGCCGTTGTCGTCGACGGAACCCTCACCGTGGGTGAGGCCCACCGCGTCGCCGTCGCGACCGAACACGCCCTGCTGCACGCAGTCCCCCGCCTGACCGCCGCCCTGGTCCACGCCGACCCCGCCCCCGTCGCCGGCCTGGCCGACCCGCACGCCGAACTGGCCCACCACGCCGCGTGAGCCCCAGGGGGGGCGGCACCCGGGCGGCAGAAAGGCGTTCCGGTAGTGCCGCGCATCAAGCGCGGCCGGCGCTGCGGCCTCCGCTCCAGCCGACGCGGCCAAGCTGCCTGTCGGCGACTTCACCTCGTCCTGGACGCCCACGGCCACGCACCACCACGCCGGGGACCCCTGGCAGGAGCGGCGTTACTCTTACCAGGAGCCGGAGGACGAGGGGCCGCAGCCGCAACTGCCCGGCCAGTGAGCACACGGCACCGGCCCGAGGAGGAATCTTGGTCGGCGGGAACGGTCTGCGTCAGTTGCTCAGGGAGATGGAGGTCTTCGCGGGCGCACTGCCGGCGTTCGAACCTTCGCTGGCGCCGGAAGACCCGGTGGAGCTGTTCACCGAGTGGCTGCTGGGCGCCGTACGAGCGGGGGTCAGGGAACCGCACGCCATGACGCTGTCGACCGCGGACGCGGACGGGAATCCCGCGGCGCGCGTCCTCATCCTCAAGGACGTGAGCACGCGGGGCTGGCAGTTCGCGTCGCACTCCGGCAGCCCCAAGGGCCGGGATCTGGCCGAGCGTCCGTACGCCGCCCTGACGTTCTACTGGCCGTCCCTCGCCCGGCAGGTGCGGGTCCGGGGTCCTGTGGTGTGCGAACACCCGGACACGAGCGCGGCGGACTTCCTGGCGCGGGGGCCGGGGGCACGGGCGGAGACCCTGCTCGGCCGGCAGTCACAGCCCCTCGCGGATCCGGACGACCGGGACAAGGCCCTCCAGGAGGCCGTCGCGCGGCTCGAGCTCGATCCCGGCCTCGTGGCTCCGGGCTGGACGCTGTATTCGGTGCGTCCGTCGTCCGTCGAGTTCTTGCAGGGCGACAAGGAGCGCCGCCACACCCGCCTCGCCTACCGGGCCTCCGCCGACGGCTGGGTCAAGGAGCTGCTCTGGCCTTAGAGGTGGGAGGCGACGGGGCTGCCCCGCCGAGGCCGGCTCGGCGGCTGTCGCGAACGTTCGGCCGCGGAGGACGGCCTGACGTCCGACGACCTCACCGCGCCCCAGGGCCTCCAGGTTCTCGTTGACGTCCTCGAGCCACCGAGGCGGTACGTCGTGCGCCCCGCGCGAGGCCGGTCACGACACGACGGCGAGACGCCCTCGCCGTCCGCACGCGCCGTGTGCTGGTTGCCGGCAAGGCCGAGCCGCAGGTGCTCGACACGGTGAAGGGCCTGGTCGTGCAGCTCGGCGACGTGATGGTGTCATGGCGGCTGTGGACGACCGACCGCCCCTGGCGGGTGCCGGTGACCGGGCCGAGGTGGCGCGGCAGCCGCAACCGGTACGAGCAGGCCGGCTGCTCCATGCCGACGACGTCGGGCCGCTCCCGCTCGGTGCGGCCGGACACGAGGGCGCCACCGTCCCGGCCGGCCTCAACGGGCTCCGGCTGCTCCGCGAGACGGACCGGAGGCGGGCGTGCGCGGTCTGACCGGCGACGCCCAGAGCCGATACGGCGTCAGCCCGGCGCGACCGAGCGGGCCGGGCAGGTCCGGAAATGCCGCCGCCGCGCGCGCATCCACCGGGATCTGATTGGGCATATCTTCCGATATGCAACAGATTCGACACCTTCGACTGGTTCCTCCGCCCCGTGCGCATCCGTGCGGTGGCGGCTGTCACTGGGTGAGGTGGGCCCGTGGGCATAGTGGGGATGACCCTGACCGTCGTGACCCTCGTGCTCGCTGGAGTGGGGCGGCGGCTCCACCGATACCCCGGCGGCTGGAGATTCGCGCTCTCCGGCCGTCATGACACCGACAGGGACGCCCTGGACCGCGCCCGGCGCACGTTCCGTGGGCTGCGGCGCGAGGCGCGGCGCGAACTGGCAAGGGCACGGGCACAGGTGGCCCGGGCCGAACGTTCCCACCGGCGTCGCGTCGGCGACGCCGAACGGCACCTCGCGCGGCTGCGCCACCCCGGGAAGGGCGCATTCGTCGCGGCGCTCGGCAAAGTGTCGCTGCACGAGCACGTGATGGTCGTATCCGGGAAGGAGACGAAGGTTCTGCCGCTGAACGGCCTGCGGGTGCGGTTCGAACGCAGTCCCGTGGGCAACCACATCTACCTCCGACGGCCGGACGGGGTGCATCTGCAGTCGTACCCGCCCGCCGAGCACGACGAGGACAGCGTGCGAGGTTTCAGCGTCCGCATAGAACACGCGGTCGCCAAGGAGGCCGGGTTTCTCACGGCGCTCGCCACATCGGTCAGGAAGGCGGAGGAAGCCCTCAAGACGGCCCACGCCGATACGGGCAATGTCCAGGACGCCCGCAGGCACCTGGACACGGTGACCGCCCGCCGGCGTCACGACCCGGCCCTCGCCCGAGCACTCGCCGACCTCGAGACCGCCCGGGACCACTGGCAGGGCCTCACCGGACGACGCCCTCCGCGCTGACGGGTCGGGCCGATGCCTTGCCCCCATCGCGCGGCACGGTCCGTGGGGGCTGCGGGCCGCCGCTGCAGAGGTTACTGCTCACCGGTCCGAGACGTACTCCCGTCAGCTGACCTCTCCGCGGCTTCGGCCCGGCCGGCCAGCCGCAGGCGGTCTCGGTGGCGGCGATGGGGGAGGGATCCCCCTGGGCGCGCCGCAGGCGCAGCGCCTTCTCGGGGTATCGCCGAGGTAAGCCCAAAAGGGGCCATGGGATGATCTTGAAGCCCTGACCGTCCGGCCCGTCACCCGTTCGGCCCAACATCGTTGATCGTGATGTTGGGCTGTCGTCTACGCCGGAGTGGGCTGTGACCTCGATCGAGCGGACCGCGTATCCGCGGTTCAAGCGGCTGATCACCGCACATGAGCTGCATCTGTTCTTCTCGCCGACCCGGGACGAGGTCGAGTGGGCGGCCGGTGCCACCGACTGTGACGAGCATCTGCTGGCCCTGCTGCTGATTCTGAAGTCCTATCAGCGCATGGGGTGTTTCCCGAGGCTGGAGGACGTCCCGGAGATGGTGGTGGACTTCGTCCGGCGGGTGGTGGAGCTGTCGGAGGGCACGCTGCCGCTGTACCGGGCGGCGAAGACCGCCAAGAACCACCGGGGGCTGGTGAGGCAGCGGGTCGGCGTGGTCTACGACCAGGCGGAGGCCCGCAGGATCGCGGAGCAGTCGATCCGCAAGGAGGCCGCGGCGAAGAACCGCCCGGCGGACCTGATCAACATCGCGCTGGAGAAGGTCGTGGAGGCCGGGCTGGAGCTGCCGGCGTTCTCCACCTTCGACGTGATGGCCTCGAAGGTCCGGGGCGAGGTGAACGCCTCGATCTGCGCGGGCATCCACGACCGGATGGGCGCCGTCCAGCGGGCGGGGCTGCTGCGTCTACTGGAGGAGCGCGACGCCGACGGCACCACGCAGTACAACCGGCTGAAGAAGTCGGCCCAAGGGCCGAGCTGGTCGCACTTCAGGCGGCTGGCCACGCACCTGGAGTGGATTGATGTTCTGGGCGACAGCGCGGTGTGGGTGGACGGCGTCGCCTCCAGGAAGATCACCCGGGGAGGCGGACGCGGTGGACGCCTCGGAGCTCAAGGCGTACGCGCCCATCAAGCGGGTCGCGCTGATCGCGTGCCTGGTGCACAAGGCCCAGATGCGGGTGCGCGACGACCTGGTGCTGATGTTCTGCAAGCGCATTGCCACGAAGGTCAAGAGGGCGAAAGAGGAGCTGGAGGAGATCCGGCTCGCCGAGCGGGAGATGACCGAGGCGCTGATCGGCAACTACCGCACCGTGCTGAAGAACATCGACGACGACGGCCCGGCTCAGGCCGCGCTCGCGAAGGCCGCGGCGATGACCGCCGAGGCGGTGAAGGCCCTGGAAGGGCTGGACGAGGAGGCGCCGCCCGAGGAGGTGGCCCGGCGGCTGGACGGGAAGGTCTCTCCGGCCGTGCTCGCCTGGCGAAGGCTCTGCTGGTGCAGGCCTACGGCCTTGGCACGGTCACGAAGGCCGTGGAGGGCTTCGGCGGGTTCGCCGGGCAGTACGAGCAGATCGAGAAGGTCTCCGCCCATCACGGCAACTTCTGGGAGGTGCTGCTGTACGGACAGATCGGCCGGGATAGGGCGGTGATGTTCGACCTGGCCGAGAAGCTGGAGTTCACCGCGACGTCCGAGGACGGGCGGGTGCTGGACGCGCTTGCGCACGCCCAGCGGCACGAGGGGGCCCGCGGCGAGTACATCACCGCCTTCAACGAGGAGGGCGGCAGGGTGGACATCTCCTTCGCCACGCAGAACTGGCAGAAGGCCGTGGTGGACAAGACGCGGCCGGGGCAGTTCGTCCGCAAGCACTTCGAGGCGATGGTCTTCGCGGCCCTGGCGGAGGAACTGCGCACGGGCGATGTGGCGGTGGTCGGTTCGGAGGAGTACGTCGACTGGTCCGAGCAGCTGCTCGTGTGGGAGGTCGTGGAGGAGAAGCTGGCCGACTACCTGGTGGAGGTCGGCCTCGCCGAGGAGGGAGAGACCGCCGTCTTCGACGCGAAGTTCTTCCGTCGGCAGCTGGAGGACAAGCTCCGCAGTGCCGCCGCGGCAGCCGATGCCGGGTATCCGGACAACGAGAGCCTGGTTATCGACCCGGCCACCGGCATCCCCTCGCTCAAGCCGCACCGCTCCGAGGGACAGCGGCCCTCGGCGAAGCGGCTGGAGCAGGAGATCAAGGCCAGGATGCCGGAGCGCACGCTGATCGGGATCTGTGCCCGGACCGCGTACTGGGTCGAGTGGTGGCGCCGCTTCGGCCCGCCCTCGGGCAACGACCCGAAGCTCACCGATCCGTTCGGCCGGTACGTGCTGACCACCTTCGTCAAGGGCACCAACATGGGCCCGTACGAGGCCGCCCGCCACATCCCCGGCGTCTCGGGCCACGAGCTGGCGTACGTGGCGAACCGGCACTTCTCCCTCGTTCTGCTCAACGAGGCCATCGCCGACCTGGTCAACGCCCATGCCCGTCTGGACATCTCGCAGGCGTGGGGCGACGGCACCGCCGTGGCCGCGGACGGCACCCACATGGACACCTACCTGGACAACCTGCTGGCCGAGACGAGCGTCAGGTACGGCAAGCCGGGCGGGATCGCGTACCACCACATCTCGGATACCTACATCGCGCTGTTCACGCACTTCATCCCGTGCGGGGTGTGGGAGGCCGTCTACATCATCGAGGGCCTGCTCAAGAACGCCTCCGAGGTCAAGCCCACCACCGTGCACGCCGACACCCAAGGTCAGTCGCTGCCTGTCTTCACCCTGGCGCACCTGCTGGGCTTCGACCTCATGCCCAGGATCAGGAACTGGAAGGGGCTGACCTTCTACCGGCCCAGCAAGCAGACCGAGTACGTGCACATCGACGCCCTGTTCGGCAGAGCCGGGCAAGAACACCATCGACTGGGACCTGATCGAGTCCCAGTTCCGGCACCTGATGCGTGTGGCGATCTCCGTACGCGAGGGCGCCATTTCCTCGGCCACGCTGCTCAAGCGCTTGCGCTCCGGCTCGCACAAGAACGCCACCTACACCGCCTTCCGTGAGGTCGGCCGCGCGATCCGCACCGTGCAGCTGCTGCGGTATCTGACGGATGCGCCACTTCGCCGGCGGGTGACGGCGGCGACGAACAAGGTGGAGCCATTCAACCGGTTCTCCCAGTGGGTCGGGTTCGGCAACCAGGGCGTCATTGCCGACAACGACCCGGTCGAGCAGGAGAAGGCGATGAAATTCAACGCCCTGCTCACGAACGCGGTGATCTTCCACAACGCCCTGGACATCGCGGAGATCGTCCGGCAGCTGCTGGAAGAGGGCTGGGAGATCGGCCCGGAGGACTTGGCCCACATCTCGCCGTACCTGACCGAGCACGTCAAGCGGTTCGGCGAGTACTCCACCCACGAGCTCGGCATCCAGCCCGAGGCGTACGACCCGAAGCTGGATGTGGACTTCACCCCGCTCCGCGACCAGGACCTGACGGCGGCCGGCTTCGGCCAGGCCGCCTGAACCGAGCGGCGGGGAGCCGGTTCAGCAGCAGTCGGTCCGCGTGGCGCCGGAGGGGATCTGCTCGATGAGAGGGCGTCCGACGTCGTAGGCGTCCGCGACGGGCAGTGAGCGGCCAAACATCCCAAAGATGCCACTACGCCAACAGCAGCATGCCACCGACCATCACACCGGGTGGCTCCCAATCTCACCGCCCAAGCCAGTGGCTCCCAATCTCACCGCCCAAGCCAGTGGCTCTCGAAACCACCGCCCCGCTGGCTCTACTTCAACCCGCTAGAAACACGGTCAGCGCGACGGCGATACCAAGCCCAGCTCATAGGCGATGATGACCAGCTGGACTCGGTCACGTGCCGCCAGCTTGGTAAACAGCCGCCCCACGTGGGCCTTGGCCGTGGCAGGGCTGATGGAGAGCCGGTCGGCGATCTCGGTGTTGGACAGGCCGCGTCCGATGAGGGTGAGCACCTCGCGTTCCCGGTCGGTGATGCCCTCGATCGCCCCGCGCAGGGGCGCGGCCGCGGGTTCGGGGCGGGCGGCGAACTCCTCGATGAGGCGGCGGGTCACGCTCGGCGCGATCAGGGCCTCGCCGGCGGCGACGACGCGGATCGCGCCGAGGATGTCGTCCAGGTCCATGTCCTTGACGAGAAATCCGCTCGCGCCCGCGCGCAGCGCGCCGTAGACGTACTCGTCGTCGTCGAAGGTGGTGAGGACGAGGACCCGTGCCGAGCTCAGGCCTGCCGTGATCAGTCCGGTCGCCTCGATGCCGTTCATGCCGGGCATGCGGATGTCCATGACCACCACATCGGGCCGGAGGTCCTGGGCCAGCCGGACTGCCTGGTCGCCGGTTTCCGCTTCTCCCACGATCTCGAGACCGGCGCTGTCCGCGATGAGTACGCGCAGCCCGGCGCGCACCAGCGGCTGGTCGTCGACGAGCACGACACGGACGGGGGGCTGAGTCATCGCGCCTCCACGGGCACCGGCAGCCGGGCCGCCACTCGGAAGCCGCCTTCGGGGCGGGGCCCGGCGGTGAACTGGCCGTGCAGCAGGGCGACCCGCTCGCGCATTCCGGTGATGCCGTAGCCGGTGCCGGCAGGTGTGGGCCCGTGCCCGTGGTCGGTGATCTCGATGGTCAGTTCGTTCTCCTGATAGTCGATGACCACCCGGCACTCGTGCGTGCCCGCGTGGCGAACTACGTTGGTGATCGCCTCCTGGATGATGCGGAAGGCGGACAGTTCGACGTCCGCGGGTAGTGGGCGCCGTTCTCCCCGCCGCTCTACGTCGGCCCGTACGCCGCTGTCCTTCGTGGTCGCGACCAGCCGGTCGACGTCCGCCAGGCTCGGCGCAGGGGCCAGCGGCGCTTCTTCGGGTTCGGTCGCGCGGAGCGCTCCGAGCATGCGCCGCAGCCCGGCCAGGGTGTCCCTGCTGGTGGTCTCGATGGCGGCCAGTGTGTTGCGGGCCTCCGCCGGCTGGGTGCCGATGACCCGGCGTCCCGTGCCGGCCTGGATGGCGATGATGCTGATGCTGTGCGCGACCATGTCGTGCAGCTCGCGGGCGATCCGCAGCCGCTCGGCGGTGACCGCCTGGACCGCCGTCTGGGCCCGTACCGTTTCGGCGTGCTCGCGGCGCTCCTGGACGAGGTAGCCGGTCATCCAGGCCAGGGCGAGCATCAGGACGAGGAACGCGATGGCCGAGAGAGGGGCGTCCTGCCCGCTCCGGTAGTGGCCGGCGGCGGCGATCTGCACGGTGAGGGCAAAGGCCGCGGCGACGAGCGCGGTCCGGCGCCTCCGGGTGGCGGCGATCCAGCCGATTGCGACATCGGTCACCAGCGCCTGCAGACAGCCGATCTGCCATGCATGCCCCGGTGCCATGAAGGGGAAGGCCGAGGCCAGTTTCGAGGCCGCTAGCACCGTCGCGGCGAACGAACCGGCCAGCATCAGTGCCAGGGTCGGCAATGGTCGACGTCGCAGCAGGGGGAGTGCCAGAACCGACAGTGCCGTCGGCAGCAGCAGCCGCATGCCGGTGGGCTCATGCTCGTAGAGCACCGCGAGGTACAGCAGGATCGGGTAGGCGAGCGCCCCGCACCAGGCCAGGGTCTGCGCCGCGGCCGGTCGCATGCGCCGCGAGCGGGCGACGCGGGGTGAGTGGCTCATGTCGCGATCATAGGTACGGGCCGGTGTCGGGGCATCGACCCGCAGGCTTACGCCCCGGGGCTACAGGCGGATCCTGAGATTGTGGCCCGCGGGCCGATGCCGCGCGGGCGCGGCCCACGGCACCGTGGTCGGGTGATCGAAGTCAACGAACTGACGAAGCGATACGGCGCCACCACCGCCGTCGAACGCCTGACCTTCACCGTCCGCCCCGGCCACGTCACCGGGTTCCTCGGCCCCAACGGCGCCGGCAAATCCACCACGCTGCGGACAATCCTCGGCCTGAACGACCCCACCAGCGGCACCGTCACCGTCGACGGGCAGCCGTTCCGGGGACGGCCGCGCGGGCTGCGGCACGTCGGAGCACTACTTGACGCCCATGACGTGCACGGCGGACGCAGTGCGCGGGCGCACCTGTCCGCACTGACACACAGCAACGGCCTGCCGCGGCGCCGGGTGGACGAGGTCCTGGAGGAGGTGGGGCTGACCACCGCCGCCCAGCGCCGCATCGGAGGATTCTCACTTGGAATGAAGCAGCGGCTCGGCATCGCCGTCGCGTTGCTCGGCGACCCACCCGTCCTGCTGTTCGACGAGCCGCTCAACGGGCTGGACCCGGAGGGCGTGCTGTGGGTGCGCGGCCTCTTCCGGCGGCTGGCCGCCGAGGGCCGCACGGTACTGGTCTCCAGCCATCTGATGCGCGAGATGGAGCACACCGCCGAGCAGCTGATCGTCATCGGTCGGGGCGAGCTGATCGCCGCGGAGAGCCTTACGGAATTCGCAGCCCGCGGCACCCAGCTGAGCGTCACCGTCCGCACGCCCGACGTCGCCGGGCTGACGTCCGTCCTCATCGCGGAAGGGGCGGCCGTTCGCCAGGAGGCCGACGGCTCGTGCACGGTGACCGGCCTGGAGGCGGACCGCATCGGCGAGCTCGCCTTCCACCACCGCGTCCTGCTGCACGAACTCGCCCCCCGGTCCGCCTCCTTGGAAGAGGCCTTCATGGGACTCACCGCCGACAGCATCGAATACAGCGCAGGAGAAGCACTATGACCACACAGACGGTGTCCGAACCAAAGGTGTACGCGACCGGCCTCGACTCCCCCGCCCGGTTCCGCAACCTCCTCACCGCCGAGTGGATCAAACTGTGGTCGCTGCGCTCCACCTACTGGGTCCTCGGACTCGGCCCGCTGGCGGTCATCGGCATCCACGTGAACTCCGCCCGTACCAATGCCGAGCGGCTGGCACATCAGCCCGAACTGCCTCCCGCCCCGCCGCCCGGATTCCCCGCCAAGCCCGAGATGCTCTTCGATCCCCTGGCGGCCGCCTTCGTCGACCCGGCCTGGCAGCTCCTCATGGTTATCGCCGGCAGCGTCGGTGCCATCGCGGTCTTCGGCGAGTACACCACCGGACTGATCCGCACCACCTTCGCAGCCGTCCCCGCACGCCATGCGGTGATGACGGCCAAGGCGACGGTCATGGTGGCGGTCATGCTCGTCCTCGGCACAGTCGTCGCGGGCACCTCGTTCAGTGTGACCCAGGCGATCCTGCAGGACCACCGCGGCATGTCCCTCGGCGACCCCGGGGCCCTGCGGGCTGTCGCCGCCTCCGCACTGCTCGCCCCGTTGTGCGCCCTCGTCGGCATGGCTCTCGGCGCCCTCATCCGGCACTCTGCGGGCACCGTCGTGGCGGTCGTCGGCGTACTCCTGATGTTGCCGCCGCTCTTCATGGGCGAGACCTACCGCTGGGTCAAGGAGATCGGCAATGCGATGCCGCTCACCGCATGGCGCGCCCTGGTCCAGAACCCCGCGCGGGACTACACCGTGGACAAGTACCCGGTAACGGTCGCCGAGGCGTGGACCGTCTTCGGGGCCTGGTCGCTCGTCGCGGCGGTCGTCGCCGTGGCCGTCGTGAACCGCCGCGACGTGTGAGCAATACAGGCGAGTTTCTGATTCTCACAAATGAGTAGTTCTGAGAGACCACGGGCTCCCGCCAGAGCGTGTCCGGTTTGCCCATGATCTTCATTCTCACAACCTCTCGCAAAACAGTTTTCGCACAATGGCCCTCGCGATAAGTTCTGCGACATGCCAGAGCTCGCCGAACCGGCCGCCGCCGTCGAACAGTTCGACTGCCCTACCTGTTCCGCCCCCGCCGGAAGCACCTGTCGCACCCGCGGCGGCAAGGTCGCCCCGAAGTACCACACCCCGCGCTTCATGCTCGTCCCCCAGCTCCGTGCCGAGCTGGAGGTGAAGACCCCCGCCGACCGCGGCCCCGGCCGCGCGTGGGAGATGGGCCCGGCGATCGACGCCGCGGTGCCCGCGGCCCAGACGAAGCCCACGAGGGTGGGGTACGCGTGTTGCAGTACGGCCCAGCAGGAACTCCAGAGTCAGCTCGACGCCCTGAACGAGGCGGGCTGCGATCCCGTCTTCTCGGAGAAGATCAGCACCCGGGTCAAGGTGCGGCCGGAGTTCGTCAAGGCGCTGGACTTCGCCCGCACCATCAAGAAGGCTGTCCCGCACCAGCGGGTGATCTTCACCGTGCACGAGATGAAGCGCCTCGGCCGCGGCGCCGCCGAACTCCTCACCATCGCCGAAGATCTGCGCCACTACGATGTCCAGCTCGAACTCCTCAGCGGCCCCCTCCAAGGCGTGTACGACCCGTCCGGGCACGGCGCCGCCCTGTTCGCTTTCTTCGCCGGCATGCCTGAGTCCGAGCGCGAGTACATCCGGGAGAAGTCCCTCGAAGGCCAGGCGTCCGCCCGCGAGCGCGGACGGTACGGAGGACGGCCCAAGGTCGTCGATGACGACATGGCCGCCTACGCCCGCAGCCTGCGGGTCAACGGCGTTCCCGTACCGCAGATCGCGAGCAAGCTCGCCATCACCTCGGGCAAGAACAAGGGCGAGCACCCCTCGGTCGCCACCGTCTACCGCATCCTCGCCGAGGACGATGCGGCTGACGGCACCGAGTAAGCTCGGACACCCTTCAGGGATTCAAGATCATCCCATGGCCCCTTTTGGGCTCACCTCGGCGATACCCCTTCTCCAGTCCGTCAGAGCGAGCAGCTCGATCCGGGCCGGCCGCGAGACCACCGGGGAGAAGAACGGCCGCAGCAGCTGGGCCCGCCATTGATGGGGCGCGTGACATCGACAGCCGGTAGGACCGGGATGCCGCCGACCGGTTCCCAAAGGCCTTGATGAAGGTCGGCACGACATCAACGCGGTTATCGGCGCGGCAATGCGGCCACGTCCGCGCCTGATGCCGACCAGTCGCCGACCCTGACCGAAATCGTCTCCGGTCGTCCACGCGCAATCACGATCAGGTGGTCGGATACACTTTTGCTGTGACTATGTCAGGCCTCTCGGACAGCGGCTCGTCCTCTGATTCCCGTTCACCTCGCATACGTATCCAGGTCGCACTGGCTCATACGCAACGCGACGAGTTGCTGAGGCAGCGATGGCGGAGCCTGAACGACACCCGTCCTTGGCATGTGCACTCATTGCGAGTTCCCAGGCAGTACACAACGGGCTATTACCGGTGCTGGGTGGAATCCTCCACGATCGGGGATATCACGGTCAGCGAGCAATACGGCGACGCGGTGGAGGGCATCATAGGCATGAAGCGCGCCACGGAGCGACGCACGGTGGTCCACATCATGCGAAGTGGCGGGCTGAGCCTCACCGAGGCGGGTCGTACCGTTCAGGTCCCGCCGGGCACGCTGTGCGTACGGGATGCACAGGTGCCACGGGAGTTCTCCTACCGGCCCGGCACACGGGCGCGGGTCCTGCTGATGCCGTCCGAAACACTGACCGCCACAGGACTCGGTCGGTTGCCGGCCCTCACGCTCATATCCCAGGACGCTCCCGAAGCGCGGCTGTTGCTGGGGCAGCTTCATCTGATCCGCAAGATGCGGGGTGATTTGAGTCCGGCAGGCGTCCGCGCCGCTCAGCAATCCGCGCTGCAGTTGCTGGCCGGCGCGATCATGGCCCGTGGGGTTTCCACCGACTCCGCCTTCCGTCCTTCGCTCCGCACTTCTGCCCGCAACTGCGTGGAAGCCCGCCTTCTGGACCCTCACCTGTCTCCCGCCGAGGTGGCCAGGACGCTTTCCGTCTCCGTTCGCACATTGCACCGGGCGTTTGCAGAAGTCGACGAATCCCTGATGGCATATGTACGTCGACGCCGTTTGGAACGAGCGCGCGAGGAACTCATCACACTGGGCGGGAGGTACACCATCTCCGCTGTAGCGGCTCGATGGCACTTCGCCGATGTGAGTCATTTCAGCCGGGCCTTCAAGCGGCAGTTCGGCGAGACGCCGAGCTCGCTCGTTCGCTGATTCCGTGCAGGAGCCGAGCCTCACGCTCCGGCCGCGTGCGGACGACTCTCGGCGGCTCGCCGCCGCGTCCCGCCGAATCGGTCTTCGGCAGGACGCGGCGGGCGTCTATTGAGCCGAAACCGCGGTGGTGACGTTCCTGAAGGTGTTGGCGCCGGCGGCGTTGGGCGCCGTGACGGGGCCGTGCGTCCAGATGCCGAGGACGTTGCCGGAGATCGTGTTTCCGGTGATCTGGACGGACATCGGGTCCACGGTGCTCACGAGGAGTCCAGTGGTCTGCAGATCCCCGATGGTGCCCGTGTCGGTGTCCCCGACGGTGTTGTTGGTGCCGATCTGGTTGTTGCTGACGATGTTGTCGCCCAGGTCCAGTCCGGACACGTTGCCGTGCACAGCCACGGCCGCCCAGCCGTTGCCGGTCATGACGTTGCTCTGCACGGTGTTGCCGTAGACCGCGCCGCCGGCCACGGCCGACGCGAGGGTGACCCCGCCTCCGCCCGCCTCGAGTCCGTTGTCGAACACGTTGTTGCCGGTGATGCTGTTGCCGAAGACGCCACCGGCGCCAGGAGCACGCACGCCGCCGGGAGCCGCCGCGCCGTTGCGGGAGACCAGGGCGAAGCCGGATCCCGAGGCGTTGCCGTGCACGGAGTTGCCGTTGAAGGTGTTACCCGACGCCGGACCGGTCTCGTCGCTGATGACGATCCCGGAGCCGTTGCCGCTGACGGTGCTCGCCAGCACGGTGGCGTTGGAGCTGCCGAGCAGATGGATGCCTCCGCCGCAGTCACCGGGCCCGGACGGCGTCCGCGCGCACGAGGCGTAGGAGTTGGCGACGGCGTTCGGGCCCGTACCGGTGTTGTTGCCCGAGACGATGGTGTTCGCGATGGTCGCGTTCTTCACACTGTTGACGAGGATCCCCTCGCCGACGGCGTTCTTCACCGTGAACCCGGTCACCGTGACGTCGGGCGCGCTGATCTCGATGCCGTTGATCAGGTTGGCGGCGTCGATGGTGACGTTCGCACGGGCCTCGAGGGCCAGCGGCTTGGTGACCGCGACGTTCTCGTGGAACGTGCCGTTGCAGACGACGACCCGGCCGCCGTCGGCCACCGCCTTGACAGCCGCGTTGATCGAGCTGAAGGCGGGAGTGCTGCAACTGGTGTCCGCCGCGGAGGCCACGGCGGTAGGCGAGACGTAGACCGTCTGCGGGAGGGCCCGCGGCAGGGAGAACGCGTACAGCTTGTTGTTGTCGCCCTTGGCCGGGAAGAACGGGCCCATGTTCTGGGTGTGGTAGCCGGAGCCCCAGTACACCGAGCCGTCCACGATCGACGCGCCGCCGAGGACGGCACCCCCGCTGGCGAAGCCCCACTTGACGGTGCCGGTCGCCGCGTCCAGGGCGTACATGTTGTTGCCGGCCGGATTCGTGGATCCGCCGTAGACGACGCCGTTGGCGCTGGACACGAAGGACATGGGCGACGCCGAGCCGGGCGTCGCGGTCTCCCACAGGATGTTCCCGGTGGCGGGGTCGAGTGCGGCCCAGAAACCGCCCGTGGTGGTCGACTTCTGCCCGGTCGCGGACGTGAGCGTGACAGGCAGGTGGTTGGTGTTGGTGTTGGCGACGTAGATGCGCTTGCCGTCCACGGCCGAGCCCCACTGGAGGCCGCCGAGGTTGCCTCCGGGGCCGACCGCCGTCGCCCAGACGATCTTCCCCGTGACCGGGTCGAGCGTCCAGTAGACGCCGCTCTTCTGGCCGATGCCGAGCAGGTCGGTGGCCTTGCCGTTGATTGTGGTGGTGAAGAGGTTGGGCGCGGAGCCGAAGTCGAAGTCGTCACCGAACCGCTGGCCGACCGTCCAGGTATCGGCGGTCAGGGTCTTGGTGGCCCAGGCGATCTCGCCGGTGTGCATGTCGAAGGCGACGATGGAGTCCTGGTAGTTGTCGTCCGCCCCGGGAGTGCAGCCGGTCTCGTCGGGAGAGGTGCAGACACCGGGCGGTACGGTGTAGTTGTTGCCCGTTCCGACGTACACCAGCCCGGTCTTCGCGTCGACAACCGGGTTGCTGCCCCACACGGCGCCGCCGGTGTAGCCCTCGGGGACCACGTAGGTCTTCCACAGCTTCTTGCCGGTGACGGCGTCCAGGGCGACGACACTGCCGCGGAACGTGAACGGCGGAGCGAATCGCTCGGCCTTGGACGACACGCCGACGTAGACGACACCGTCGGCGATGACGGGCGACGACGTCACGATGGCGGCCGGGTCCGCGTCGATCTGGGTCTTCCACAGCCGGGTGCCGGTCAGGGCGTCGATCCCGAAGAGGAACGCGCCGTCCGTGCTGTCGCTGCGCTGCTCGCCCGAACCCGTGACGATCTCGCCGTTCCAATAGGCGGGGCTGAGCCGCGAGATGTCGCCCACGATCCCGGTGTAGTCGCTGATCTGGTGGCTCCAGATCTTCTGACCGGTCGTCGCCTGCACCTTGTAGAGATTGCCTGCCCAGTCCGGCGCGTACACGTAGCCGCCCACCACGGTCGGTGTCGCCGAGACGCTGTCCCCTGTGGTGAACGTCCACTTGGTCTCGAGGCCGGCGACGTTGCCCGTGCCGATGGTGCGCTCGGATGCCGCGTTGTGCGTGTCGCCGAGGTCGCCGCCCGCGTACGGCCAGTCGGACGCGGCCGAAGTCGGGGCGACCGGGGTCGCGGCGGTCGCGGACGGTGTGGCCGTCGCCGCCGCGGCGGTGGCGGGGAGGGCCACCGTGAGTGGGGCCATCACCAGCCCGGCCACGCGAGCACGCACCCGCCATCGCCTTGCGCGGGCGGGTATGCGGGGTATGGACATGCAGAAGCACCTTCCGATCCTTGCTGATCTTGCGATCGAGAGCATAGGGACACCTCTGCCGGCGCCGGACGGCCGCTTTCAGCGCACGGCGCACAGCCGCGTGCATATGAGAAACGAGATGGGCGCGGCTCTGTCTTCGGAAATCTCTTGAATTTCGGTTCGCAGGTACGGGGCGGCCTGAGGCGGGGCGCCTCGTCGACGATCACACACAATCCCGGATGGAACACCGTGCGTCTCGCACGGCAGGGGGAATGTCCTCGGGCTTTCGAGGCGAACTCCGCAAGATCGACCTGAACGGGAGACGAAAAATTTGGCGGGTGTTCCGCGGTGACGCCGTCCAGCGCACTTCGGTCCAGCAAGGGGCGGGTTTGCCGCCCGTACCGGAAATCGCCTCGACCCATGGCGGAATCATGCTTCAGCGCCCAGGAATGAATACTGCGCGCTTGACTCCCTCCGCCCCGGGAGCAGTCCGGCAGGACATCACCCGCTTCATCGAATTCCGGCACGACCGCAGATGCCTTCGCCGGCGCGGCCCAAGTCCGACACCGGAATGTGCGAATCACCGAGTGCAATCACTGGACGACGCGTGTGCGAAGAAGGCGAGGCCCATCGATCGCGCGTTTCGGTGCGGCACGCGGCCGGGGCCCGGTGCGCCGGCAACACTCTCCCCGGACTGCTGGTCAGTGTGGCACGGAAGTTCATGTGCCTGGCACTGGATTTCCAGGACTTCAGCGGTTGTTCGCCTGAACGGCTCGCCGTCGGCAGGGACCGTAACCGCGCTGACGCCGGGCTTGAAGGTGAACTCCCCCGGACACCGGACCGAGGTGTGTGCGCCCGGGTACCTGGACGTCATGGCGCGCGTGCTGGCTCAGGGGGCTTCGGGAAGCTCGGTCCTCAGCAGCCGGTACTTCTTCGAGCGCGAGCGAGGGGCGTTCGCCGCCCGGGACGCCGACCCCGCCGGCCTGTAGTCGTGCGCCGGCCGGCGCCCCTGATGGCGGGAGGCGTCAGGGAGTGCCTCGACAGGCCCTGCCGGGCACGCAGCCTCGCGCCCGCCGGTTGGCCCGCCCGGGCCGAGCAGGTGATCCTGCCGGGCGTCAGCCACGCGCATCCCCTCGGAGGCCCCCGCGCTCGTCGCCTGGACCGTCCTCGACTTCGTACGGCGCCACCCTGTCGACGCCGGCGGCGGCCCGCGCGACGGCATGGGCCGTCAGGGTGACGCTCCGCCACTGCGACGCGTCGCAGTGGCGGCGGCCCGAGGCCGGGCGCTTGCATCAGCACATGGCGACCGTACCCATCCCCCTGCGCACCCGGTTCACCGATCTCGTCGGCTGCGACGTGCCGATCCAGCTGGCCGGCATGGGCTGGGTGAGCGGGCTCGACCTCGCCGACGCGGTGTCCGCGGCGGGGGCGCTCGGCATGGTCGGCTACCCGAGGGTGCCACCGCCTGTACTCGCCGAACTGCTCGACGCGGTGCGCCGGCGCACGTCCCGCCCGGTGGGGGTCAACTTCATCCTGCCGCTGCTCGAGGACGAGGCGTGCGTCGACGTGGCCGCCGAGCGGATGCCGGTCGTCGAGTTCTTCTACGCGGATCCCGTCGCCCGGCTGGTCACCCGTGCCAAGCGCGGCGGCGCGCTGGCCGCGTGGCAGGTGGGTTCGGCCGAGGAGGCCCGGGCCGCGGCGGACGCGGGGTGTGACTTCGTCGTCGCCCAGGGCAGGGAGGCGGGCGGTCACGTCCGCGGGGTACGGCCCCTGCTGCCGCTCCTCGACGATGTGCTCGACGCGGTCGACGTCCCTGTCGTCGCGGCGGGCGGCATCGGCACCGCACGGTCCCTCGCCGCGGTCCTGGCCGCCGGGGCGCATGCGGCCCGTATCGGCACGCGGTTCGTCGCCACCTACGAGTCCGACGCGCACCCGGAATACAAGGAGGCCCTGATCAGGGCGGGCGCTCGGGACACGGAACTGACGACGCAGTTCTCGACCGGATGGCCGGACGCGCCGCACCGCGTCCTGTCGGCCTGCGTCGAACGCGCCCGCACCCTGGACACCGACGTCGCGGGCGAGGCGCTGCTGGGCGGCATGCCCGTGCCCATTCCGGCGTCCGGCCCGGTCTGCCCGCTCCGGACGACGACCGGGCGCGTGGACGCGATGGCCCTCTACGCGGGCGAGGCGGTCGGCACGGTCACCAGGATCGAGTCGGCCCTCGACGTCGTCCGCGAACTCGCCGACGGAGCGGCCAGGCTGCTGTGCAAGGCGTGCGGCGGCATCGGCAAGGAGCCCGCCTGAGGGACAAGGGCCCGTACGAGGCGCGTGTGCGCCACTCGGCGGAGTCCTGCGCCGTCGGAACCTTGAGACGAGGCCGTTCGGTGGAACGGTTCCTCGGGCCGATCGGAACACCCGAGCGCCCCGGCGGCAGGTGTGTCGAGGCCCACCGACGAGGACGGCCCACGAGGTCTGCGTCCTTGGCCTTGGGGACGTCGTGCACGAGAGGTTCGTGCACCCGGGCGAGTTTCCTCCACTCGCCTCCTCGGCACCGCCGAAGACGTGCCGGCCGCGCCGGCGACCGCTGAGGAGCGGACCCGCCGGCCGCCGCTGGGGTTATCCACAGGCCGGTTCCGCACACGGCCTCACTGTCAGACCCCTGCACCAAGATTCGGGACATGACGACATTGATCGCTGCCCCGCCGATGTCCCGTGAGGACTACCGCTCCGCCGTGGACACGGCCCTGCAGGCCTGCGCCGCCTACTACGGCGACGGGACGAGTCCGCTCGACGACGCCGCCTACGACCTGCTGGCCTCGCGCATCCGCGAGTACGAGCGGGAGCACCCCGAGGACGTCCGGGAGGACTCCCCCACGGGCAAGGTGGGCGGCGGTGCCGCCCCGACGGGCGATGTCGCCCACACCGTTCCCATGCTCTCCCTCGACAATGTGTTCAGCCCTGAGGAACTGGCCAAGTGGGACGCGTCCGTTGCCCGTCGCCTGGGGGCGCCGGTGCAGGGCGGCTACGTCACCGAACCGAAGCTGGACGGCGCGGCCATCGCCGCCCGGTACGTGGACGGCCGCCTGACGCAGCTCGTCACACGGGGCGACGGCGCCTTCGGCGAGGACGTCTCCCACGCGATCGGGTCGATCGTCGGCCTGCCGCTGGAGCTGAACACGCCGGCCACCTTCGAGGTGCGCGGGGAAGTGCTGCTCACCCGGGAGCAGTTCGAGGCCGCCAACGCCATACGCACGGCCCACGGGGCGAAGGTCTTCTCCAACCCGCGCAACGGCACGGCCGGGACGTTGCGCGCCAAGGACCGCCCCTACGTGATCGAGACGACCTTCTACGCGTACGGCGTGATCGGCCTGCCCGGTGGCACGCACACGGAGATGATGGACGCGGTCGCCGCGGCGGGGGTGCAGACCACGGCCGCGGCACTGGTCGGACCGCGCGTGTGCGCGACGGTCGAGGAGGTCCAGCGCCGCGTCGACGAGATCGCCGGGCTGCGCGCGGAGCTGCCGTTCGGCATCGACGGCGTCGTCATCAAGGCCGACGCGGTCGCCGAGCAGGAGAAGGCCGGGTTCGCCACCCGCCACCCGCACTGGGCGACGGCGTACAAACTCGCCGCCGCCGTGCGGCAGTCGAAGCTGCTCGCGGTGGAGTGGAACGTGGGACGCACCGGCATCATCGCGCCGCGCGCCGTGCTGGAGCCGGTCGAGGTCGACGGCAGCGTGGTCCGGTACGCGACGCTGCACAACCCGAAGTTCATCCGTGACAGCGGCATGATGATCGGCGACACCGTCATGGTGTGGAAGGCCGGCGACATCATCCCCCGCATCGAGGCCCCCGTGGTGGAACTGCGCACGGGCGACGAGGCACCCGTCGTCTTCCCCGCTTCGTGCCCGAAGTGCGGCGGCGAGATCGACACCTCCGGCGAACGGTGGGAGTGCGCGGGCGGCGCCGGCGGCTGCGGGCTGCTGGCCGCGCTTCGCTACGCCGTGGGCCGCGACCAGCTCGACATCGACGGTCTCGGCACCACCTACCTCGAGGCGCTGGTCGAGGGCGGCGCACTCGCCGACGTGGCCGACCTTTTCGGCCTCACGCGTGAGCAACTGGTCGACGCGACCCGCAGCGAGAAGCGTGCGGACACCGTGGTGGCGCAGATCGAGGCGGCCAAGACCAAGCCCCTCAACCGGGTCTTCTGCGCGCTGGGCATCGTCCGCACCGGCCGTACGCTGTCCCGGGAGATCGCCCGGCACTTCGGCACGATGGACGCGATACGCGCCGCCGACGCCGACGCGCTGGCCGCTGTGCACAAGCTCCCGGCGGCGAACGCACCCAAGATCGCGGCCCACATCGCGGCCATGGGTGCCGTCATCGACAAGCTCGTCGCCTCGGGCGTCACCATGACGGAGCCTTCGGCGGCCCCCGCCGGCACACCCGGTGAGGCGAAGCCGCTGGACGGTCAGATCGTCGTCATCACGGGCGGCATGAACGGGCCGCTCGCCGGCAGGAACCGCAACGAGATGAACGAGCTCGTCAGCAACGCCGGCGGCTCCTCCTCGGGCAGCGTGTCGAAGAGGACGACCATCCTCGTCGCGGGCCAGGGTGCGGGGTCCAAGCTCACCAAGGCGCAGGAGCTGGGTACGAGGGTGCTCACCGAGCAGGAGTTCGCGGACCTGGTCGCGGACTACCTCGTCCAGGGATCCGGGGTGCCCGCCATGGACGGGTAACTGCTGACCGGGGAACTCTCCGGCTCGTGGGACTCACGGCCCGCGGCCGGCAACGGTCACCCCACGGGCGCTCTTCCCGTGTGTCCGGTGTCAGCCGAGGCGGGTGAGCTTCGAGCCGAACGACGGCGAGGCCAGGTGGCCGGCGAGGGCCACCGGCACCTTGACGGCGCTGTCGTCGCCCCCGACGGTGAGGATGCCGACCGGGGCCCCGGCCGGAGCGGCGTGCGGGACGCCATCGACAGGGGCGTCCAGGGAGAGACCGACCTCCAGTCCGCCCCAGCCGATCGCCCGGACGTCCTCGGCCGCCATCACCTCCGTCCGGCCGCCGAGACCGTCGTCCACGTAGCCGACGACCTGGCCCTTCCTGACCACCGTGTCCCGGGCGAGGGCCCGCAGTGCGGCCTGGAGCAGCGTGTTGCTGCGGCCCAGCGCCGTGTCGAGGATGTCCGCCTCGTGCTGCCCGAGCACCGCGCCGATGACGAGCTGCTGCGTGCCGTCGAAGTCACGGACCGCCGCGAAGAGGAGGTTGCCGCCCGCCTTGGTGCTGCTGCCGGTCTTGATGCCGACGACACCGCCGGAGCCGAGCAGCTGGTTGACGTTCCTCTGGACGTCGCCATTGAGGTCCGTGTACCGGGTCTTGGCGGCCAGTTCCGCGAAGACCGGGTCCTTCATCGCCGCATGCCCCAGCTTGACCTGGTCGCTCGCTGTGCTGACGGTGGTGGCGTCCAGGCCGCTGGGGTCGGTGTACGTCGTGTCACGCATGCCGAGCTGCCTGGCGGTGGCGTTCATCTTCCGCACGAACGCTTCCTCCGATCCCGCGTCCCAGCGGGCCAGCAGGCGGGCGACGTTGTTGGCCGAGGGCAGCATGACGGCCTCCAGCGCCTCGTACTCGCTGAGCCTCTGCCCCGCGGTCACCTTGACGACGGACTCCCCTTCCGTCTGCCCGCTGCCGAACTGTTCCTCGGCCTTCCGGTCGACCACGACGGTCGCGCCGGTGCCGCCCTCCTTGATCGGGTGGTCGCGCAGGATGACATAGGCCGTCATCACCTTCGCGACGCTCGCGATCGGTACCGGCCGCTGCTCGCCGAACGCACCGATGCGGCCCAGTCCCTCGGCCTCCAGCACCGCCTGGCCCTCGGCGGGCCACGGCAGTGACGGCGCACCGCCGCCGAAGGTGTAGGAGGGCGCCACGGTCAGCTTCAGGGTGGGCGCCGGCAGCGGGCGCAGCGACTGGACCACGCAGAAGACCAGCGCCGGCAACAGGACCACCGGGAGCCAGACCTTCAGCGGGTTCACGGTGGCGCGCTCCGCCGTCACCGGAGGTGGCGGCGGGGGCGGCGGAGGTGGGTTCGTCAGCTCGTCCAGCAGCGTGCGGCGCTCGCCTGTGCGTACGGAGGGGTCCGCCACGCTGTTCGCCTCGTTCGGCTCGGCGGTCTCCCCCGACGACTCCTGCTGATCCGCCCCACCGGAGGACTCGCCCGTCACGCCGACCTCCTCCACGACACTTCGCTGCCGAGCACCAGTTTCCGGACCGTGGCGGCCGCGGCATCGTGAGCGCCGCCAATGGGGTGCCACCGCCACCCGCACGGCCCCCGGCCCGTGGCCGCGTCAGGTGGTGGCGGCAACGGGGGCGATATACGTTCGAAGAGGGAGGACGACCACGGGCTGCCGTGGCGCCGTGACCACGCGCCCAGCCCTGAGAGTGCGCACGCCGGGAAGGTGCCCCCATGAAGGTCCAAGGGTCCGTCGCCCTCGTCACCGGAGCCAATCGCGGACTCGGTGAGCAGTTCGTGCGAGCGCTGTTCGAAGCCGGGGCGGCCAAGGTGTACGCGGGAGCCCGCGACCCCGCGAAGGTCACCGTCCCCGAAGCAGTCCCGATCGCGGTGGACATCACCGACCACGATTCGGTGCGTGCCGCGGCCGAGCAGGCCGGGGACGTGACGTTCCTGATCAACAACGCGGGTTCCACGACCCGGGCGAACGTACTCACCGCGGACCTGGATTCGTTCCGTACGGAATTCGAGACGCACGTCCTCGGCACCCTCGACATGAGCAGGGCGTTCGCTCCCGTTCTCGGGCGCAACGGGGGCGGCGCCATCGTCAACGTCCTCTCCGTGCTCTCCTGGGTGTCCATCCCGCGCACCGCCGGGTACGCCGCCGCCAAGTCCGCCGAGTGGTCGATCACCAATGCCCTGCGGGTGGCGCTCGCCGAGCAGGGCACGCAGGTCACCGCCCTCCACGTCAGCTACCTCGCGACGGAGATGGCCGCGGCAGTGACCGGTCCGAAGGAGGATCCCGCCACGGTGGCCCGCGCCGTCCTCGACGGCGTGGAGGCGGGGGCGGACGAGGTCCTCGCCGACGACACCACCAAGCGGGTCCGGGCGGCGCTGTCCGGCGGCACCGAGGCGCTGTACCCGCAGCTGCACGGCGGCGAGGCGCTGGTCTGACCCCACGACGGCCACGACGGCCACGACGGCCACGACGGGACGGCAACCGGAGGTGCCCATGACAGGCGGCAAGGCGCACCACAACCCCCCTGACCTCACCGGCCAGACCGTCGTGGTGATCGGGGCCGGCGCGGGCATCGGTTTCGAGACCGCACGCCGCGTACGGGCCGGCGGCGGTGAGGTCGTCATGGTCGGACGCAACCCCGAGCGGCTGCGGCAGGCCGCTGACGAGCTCCGGCCCCTGAGCACGGCGGCCTTCGACGCCACCGAAACGGACCGCCTCAAGGAGTTCTTCCAGGGCCTGCCCGGCACCGTCGACCACGTGCTGCTCACGGCCGGCAGCCCCTTCTACATGCCGCTGGCCGACATGGACCTCGCGGAGGCGAGCCGACACTTCAGCGAACGTCTGGCCATGACCCTGGGGGTGGCGCTCTACAGTGCCGACAAGGTCCGCCCCGGCGGCACCCTCCTGTTCATCGGCGGCACCGGCGGCCGGCGCCCCGGCGTCGGCATGGCCGTCGCGTCCACGCTCACCGCGGCCCTTCCCGCGCTCACCGCGAACCTGGCGCTCGAGCTGGCGCCGATCCGCGTGAACCTGATCGCCGCCGGCTTCGTCGACACCTCACTGTCGGCGTCGCTCCTGGGCGATCAGCTCGAGGCCCGGCGCGAGGAACTGCGCGCCAAGCTGCCCATCCGGCGCGTCGTCGGACCCGCGGACGTCGCCGCTCTGGCCACCCACGTCATGTGCAACGACGCCCTCACCGGCGGGACGTACGACATCGACGGCGGCCAGAACCTCATCGCGCACTGACTCCAGGAGGCCGGCAGACATGATCACATGGTTCATCACCGGCGCGGCCCGCGGGTTCGGCCTGGAACTCGCGCGTCAGGCGCTGGAACGCGGAGACCGCGTCGTGGCGACGGCACGCAACCCCCGGGACGTGGAGAAGGCGCTCGCCGCGTACGGCGACCGGGTGCTCGCGGTCGCCCTGGACGTGACGGACGAGGCGCAGGCCCGTGCGGCGGTCGACGCGGCCGTGCACGCCTTCGGCGGGATCGACGTCCTGGTCAACAACGCGGGGCGCGGTGTGCTGGGAGCGGTGGAGGAGATCTCCGACGCGGCGTTCCGGTCGGTCTACGAGACGAACGTCTTCGGTCTGGCCAACGTCACCCGCGCCGTCCTGCCGGTCATGCGCCGGCAGCGGTCGGGCCGCATCCTCAACCTCAGCTCCATCGGCGGTTTCCGCGGCGCGCCGGGCTTCGGCGTCTACTGCTCGACCAAATTCGCGGTGGAGGGGCTCTCCGAGGCCCTCCACGACGAACTGGCCCCGCTGGGCATCCACGTCGTCATCATCGAACCGGGCTATTTCCGCACCGACTTCCTCGACGCGTCCAGCCTGCACACCGAGGGCCGGCTGATCGACGACTACGCCGCCACCGCGGGTGCGGTGCGCGACGCCGTCCCTGCCCTCAACCACGACCAGCCCGGCGACCCCGTCAAGGGCGCGCGGGCCATGATCGAGCTCGCCGACGCCGACCATCCGCCGATGCGCGCCCAACTCGGCAGCGACTGCGCCGCCGCGATGGACGGCAAGATCGAACAGCTCCGCAAGGAGACCGACGCCTGGCGGCCCCTCGCGCTGTCCACCGACCACGACGCCACCGGCTCAGCGGCCTGACGGCGCGTTTGCGCGGTGCCATCGATCCTCATGGCTGCCGTCCCGTCTGGCGCGGGTGACGCGTGCCGGACGAGGTCGGCGGTCCGGCTCAGGGCCCTCGGAAGTCGCCGCGGGCCGAGCTTCCGCCTCCGTCCGGCGCCGGCGACCAGCAGGTCGCCGTCCCCGCCGAGGGCACGGGGATGCGTCCGGGCTCAGTCGTCGGGGGCGAAGGTGGCTCGCGCCCAGTCGGCGAAGCCCGTCCAGGCGATCTCCGGGTGGGCCGCGTGCAGCGAGGGAAGGTCGACGCGGTAACCGGGTCCGTTGAGGAAGGTCCACATCGCGTGCATGTCGGGATTGCCGATGGCCTCCAGCGGTACGCGCTCGTGCCGGACGTCCCGCCTCAGGGCCGCGCCCAGCGCGTCCGCCATCTGCGCAGGAGTGGGCGCGTCACTGGCCAGCTCGATACGCCGCCCCACGTAGGGTGCGGGGTCCAGCAGCACCTCGGCCGCGAAGGCGCCGTGGTCTGCGCGGGCGAGCTGCTGCAACGGCCTGTCGGAGGGCAGCGGCAGGTCGAGCACCCCGCCGCGGATGCGCTCCGCTCCGCCGAGCGCGTTGTCGTAGAAGTACGTCGGCCCCAGGATCGTGTGGGGCACGTCGCCGGAGGCCAGTTCGGCTTCGATGCGGGCCTTGCTGTCGAAGTGCGGCACCCCGCTCTCCTGGTCGGCCCCGGCGACCGAGCTGAACACCAGATGCGGCACGCGCGCCTCGCGGGCGGCTGCCAGGATGGACCGCCCCTGGGCCACCTCGGCGTCCACGCCGGCCTCGAAGGGGGTGGTGAGGGCGAAGACCGAGGCCACCCCGTCCATCGCCGCGGCGAGGGAACCGCGGTCACCCAGGGAACCCGCCACGACGGTGACCCCCCGATCGGCGAGCCGGCGCGCGGCCTCCCCCTCGGGGTCCCGGACCATCGCCCGCACCCTGGCACCGCGGCCCAGCAGCGCCCCGGTCACGGCCCTGCCCTGTCCGCCGGTCGCGGCAAGCACCAGGATCGGCTCATCAGCCATCGGGAATCTCCTTCATCGTCGACTGCACGGAAATGGGCGCGATGACAGCGGAAGAACCGTATCCGGCCGCGGCGCACACACCTGCGCGACAACACGGAGGCATCCGTGGGGTGAGATTTCGAGCCGTTCTCCACGCGTCGCGGTCCGGGAAATCCTCGTCGCGGCGCGACGCACCAGGTGAGCCGTTCAGTACCGGTGATGCACGGCGGTGCGTTCCTGGGCGGTTCCGGCGGTGACTACGGTACCGGGCAGCTGGCGGTCCGGGGGGACACGGTCGTCGTCACGGTCAACTACCGGTTGGGGATCTTCGGTTACTTCGGCCACCCCGGCTTGGGCTCCGCCCCACCGTTCGGACTGGCGGACCAGCAGGCGGCCCTGCGCTGGGTGCGGGCGAACGCGGAGCGCTTCGGCGGTGATCCGGGCAATGTCACCCTGTTCGGTGAGTCCGCGGGCGCCCTCGGCATCGCGCACACCGGCGACCCGAACTCCCCGGCCGCCCCACTCTGGCCGGCCCTGCGCTCTTCGTCACCTCTCGCGCAGCCGGTGCAGTCGCTGGCTCCCGGACCAGGCGGAATCCACCCCGTCGACGCGTACTCCGCACACCACTGCTCGTTCTGGGAGAGGGCCGGCGAACATTCCCGGCCGGAGCACGGGAAGGTTCACCGGGTCTGGCCGTAGAGTCTGGGTTGCATCAGTTGACCATGGACGGAAGCCGGAACCGATCGACCAGTGCAGTGATGTCCAGGATGTCTTGGACCAGGTCCGGCTGCGTCCGTGTACCCCATCAGCATGGGCCGGTCCTTCAGCGTCGGGTTCGAGGGGGTGCTCAGTCGCCCCGGTCCTTGCCCCGCATGAGCATGAGTCCCCATGGGGACGAGGAGACAGCTGTGCGGCGGCGCAGGGCCTCCATGAGTGTCTTGATTCCATCCCGCAGGCGGTGTCGGAAACCGGCGAGCCGTCGCATGGGGCGGCTCAGGCGGCGGTTTCGCTCGTCTCTCTGAGCCGCTCACGAACCGCGCGGCGCTGCAGCGTGCGTCGTTCGCCCTCCGTGGTGCCGCCCCAGACGCCCTCCATGGGGCCGGCGCCCAGTGCCCACTCCAGGCACCGGTCCGTGACGGGGCACCGCCGGCACACGGCCTTGGCCTCGCCGATCTGCACCATTCCCAGGCCGCTGCCACTGATGGGGAAGAACAGTTCCGGGTCTTCCCCACTGCATGCCGCGGCGTCGCGCCAATTCATGGAAGCCTCCTCGTAGGTGGTCGTGCCCGCTCACCGCTCACGTCCGTCACGGCCTTCCCGAAGGCGCTGTCCCCTGCCGGACGAATTCCGGTGAGTGCCATGTCCGAATGCTATGAACGAGCACGCGGGGACGTCCAAGATGCATATTGGAAGGCGTCGATAGACACAGCCTATGGTCGGAATCCGAACATCCTGTGGCGATGCCCGCATCCGCAGTGACCGGTATTTCCGGAATCAGCTGCTGTTTCACATCGATTGTCTCCGGCTCACGACTGAGCCGGACGTTGACGACCCGGCCGTCGTGCACGTCGAGGCTGATCGCCGCCGCGGCCCCGCCGACCGCATGTCACCGACCTTCACCAGGGGCCGGCAGCGCGCCGAGGCAGCGGGTGACGTCGCGGGCACCGCTGACCGGCAGTTCCGGCCGGCGTCCGGATCTTCCCGCCGCCGTCGAAGACGGCCGAGCCGTCGGTGGCCGGCAGGCCGGCCAGGAGCCGCAGGTCATGCGATCTGCACGCTGTCCGGAACGCACGGACCACTTCCGGTGCCGTCCGATCCCGGCGCGCGCCCCGGAAACCGCGCAGGGACTGCCGGGTCAGCTCCGCGACGACCCCGGCTCCCGGTTCATCACGGCGTTCCGTCGCGCCGCGCACCCACACCGAGCGGGACAGACAGACATTCGCCGGCGTCTCGGCCGGCCATGCCCGCGGATCCGCCATCTCACGGTCACCCACGGCGTACCAGTGCCGACAGGTCTCCTTGACCGCTCTTCCGCGTGCGTCGCGGAGCAGAGGAATCCGCAGGCGAGGTCGAGCAGCTTTCTCCGCCCTTCCAGCAGATCGGAAATGGGTGCGACATTTTTTCCCGGTGATCCATCGGCTTACCCAGCCTTTCGAGCAGTGTCCATGAGCGACTGGACAACGCACGTCCCGAACGCGTCGGTCCGGCGCTCGTAGGGAAAGACGACGGCCGCGTTGGGTCCGGGACATGGCGAGGGCCCGGGCCGCACCACCGCCCGCTCCGGGGCGCGTGCATCAGGCGCGCGGCAGACGCCGTCCCAGAGGCCGCCGGGCGGCGCGCAGCCAGGCTCCGAAGGCGACACACACGCCGGCCGTGCCGTAGGCCCAAGCCTGGAGGGGGACGCCCGGCAGGAGACGGCCACCCAGGTAGAGCACGGTGCCGGCAAGCGTCACGCTCAGCCACTCCCAGCGGCCGTCGAGTGCGATCAGGCCGACGACGAGGAGCGAGTACCAGGGGTAATTGGGCGAGACCAGCAGCAGCGCCGTGCCGGTCAGGAGCAGGGCACCGCGCCATGGGCGGGCCGGGTCGCCGCGCCACCAGACGTACAGGGCCAGCAGTGCGAGCAGTACGAGGACGGCCCCTCCCGCGGCGGCGTCCGGGAGCAGGAGCCGCGGCAGGGCGAAGCGGTGCACGTCACCGGGTTCGTAGCCCTCCTCCTCGAGGTAACCCGGAAGGTAGCCCAGGACACCGGCGCCGGACGCGGCGACGTACGGCAGGTAGGCGAGCGCGACGACGGCGACCGTCGCCGACACCGTGCGCAGGACGCGAGCCGGACCGCGTTCTCCGGAAAGTGCGCCGGGCAGGGTCAGGAGGGGCAGCAGTTTCACCGCGACGGCGGCGCCGAGCAGGCCTCCACGGCGGGCTCCTGCGGTGGCGGTGCCAAGGGCGAGCACGGTCAGGAGGACGCCGAGGGTGTCGATGTGGGCGTTGTTGACCGCCTCGAAGGGCACGGCCGGGCACCAGGCCCACAGGGCGGCGCGGGCCGGGGCCCGACGCGGGTCGCCTCGCCGCCGCAGCACCGTGAGCAGAGCACAAGTGGTACCGAACGCCAGCACGGCACCCCCCACTTGGAGCGGCTTGTGGCGGCTGTCCGACGGAGAGAGGAGATGGACGGTGAAGAACCAGCCTTCGGCGACGGGCGGGTAGATGGTGGGGACGGTCGGGCGGTTGATCCGGGTGCACAGGCCACCGGTCGTGTGGGTCAGTCCCCAGCCCTGACAGGAGCCCTCGGCGGGGAACAACCAGTGGTCGCGCAGTCGGGCGAGTTCCGGTGCGGCGGGGGGATGGGCATAAGGGGAGATCCCGGCGGCCTGGACGCGGCCGTCCCATGCGTAGCGGTACATGTCGGTGCTGGTGCGGGGTGGTGCGGCAAGTCCGGCCAGCGCCACGGCGGCCGCCCCGGTCAGGACCAGTCCGGTGGCGGCGCGCACCGGAACCTTGCGAACTGCCCATGCCGAGGCGGCGAACAGGGTCCAGGCGACGGCGTAGCCGGCGAGCAGGCGGCCGGGGCCGCTCGCGCTGTCGCCCGCACGGAGGGTGCCGACGACGACGGCGGTCAGTGCGGTGAGGAGGGCCGCGACGGCGATGGTGCGGACGTGGGCCGGTGCGTGGCTCTCGGATGCCGCGGGCTGACCGGCCGGCGGCTGCGGGGGGTGCTGCTGTGCGGGGGCGGTGTCGCTCATGGGTGCGCGAGCCTTTCGGTGGCCGCCGGGTGCTCGTGGTGGTGGCCGGGCCGTGGCCGGTGCAGTTCCACGAATGAGCGGCCTTCGGTGGTCCAGCCGCCGGTCGGGATCCACCCCGTGGCCTTTGCGGTGGACAGCAGGGCGGTGGTGCCGAGGCGGGCCCAGGGGAAAGGGCGGCCGTGCCGGCCGTGGCCGTCCTCGACCCGGACGGTGAGGCGCTCGTCCGCTTCGCGCGGAGATGCCTCCGCGAGCAGGCGCCCCCCAGGTGCCACCAGGTGGCGCAGACGGGCGAGGAGGGCTACCGGGTCGCCACCGATGCCGACGTTGCCGTCCATGAGCAGGACGGTGGCCCAGCGGCCCTCACCGGGCAGGCGGTCGAAGACGGACCGGCGTACCGCGGATCCTCCGTGGCGCCGGGTCCGGGCCACCGCGGCCGGGCTCACGTCCACGCCGAGTGCCCGCACACCCCGTGCGGCAAGGGCCACGACCAGACGTCCCGGTCCGCACCCCACGTCGAGAGCGGGGCCGGTGCAGCGGTTGAGGACGTCGTCGTCGGCGGTGTCGGGGGGTGCGCACCAGCGCTCGATGTCGAGCGGCAGCAGTTCCCCTTCGCCTGCGGCGCCCTTCGGCCGGGCCGCTGGTGCCAGACGACGCAGGAAGAGCGGCCCGCGACCGGTGCGCAGGGCGTGCGCGTAGGGGTCGTCCGTCCAGGGTTCGCCCGGCCGTTCGGCTCGATGCGGTGGCGCGCCGAGCCTCCTCGGCCATGCCGGCGCGGGCCGGGAGTCACGCGGGGCCGCTGTCCGCGTGGTCCGCTCGGCGAGGGCGGGGTCCGAGCCGCCCGCCGGGCCGCTCACCGCTCGCCATCCGCGAGCGAGCGCACCGTCGTGGCGAAGCGCGAACCGGGCGGGCAGCACGCGGCGACCGCGGCGGCGTCGGCAGCGGTGTCCACGTCGCGCAGTACCGGCAGGTCACTCACGCCGAGGCCCGCCTCGACGAGTCGGCGCCGCTGCGTGGCACCAGTGTGGTCGGTGGACATCGGCACGCCGCGCACGAGGGCCGCGGCACGCCCCGGGTCGGCGAACCCCAGCGCCCAGAAGCCGCCGTCCTCCGCCGGACCGAACCAGGCGTCGTGCCCGTCGCCTCCGATGTCGGCGAGGAGCCCCACGGTCAGTTGCGGGGTGTCCATGCCGACCAGGAGGGCCGGTCCGCGGTCGCAGTGGTCGAAGGCGGCCGCGATCCGTTCGTCCAGGCCGCCGGTTTCCTGGCGCACGACGTCGAAGCCGGCCGGCAGCCAGGAGCCGGGGGAACCGTCGAGGACGAGGACGCGGCGTCGGGCAGGGGCCTCGACCACCGTGCGGAGTGTGTCGGCGAGGGCGGCCTCCGCGAGGGCGGCTGCCTCGCGGGGGGTGTAGGGAGGGGTGAGCCGTGTCTTGACCCGCCCTGGGACCGGTTCCTTGGCGATGACCAGCAGCGTGGCCGGCCCGGGTACCGGGTGGCGTGGGCTCATCGTCCCGTCCCCCGGGCGGGCGCGGCGGGCGCCGGGCCGGCTGCGGGGGGCTCGGCGAGGACGGAACGCATGTCCCGTACGGCCTGCCAGGTACCGCGCCAGGTGCCGGTGACCTTGGACCGCCCCGTGCGCGGGCGGTACGGCACGTCCGCCTCCTCAACCCGCCACCCCGCGTCCGCGGCGCGGACCACCATCTGCAGCGGGTAGCCGGAGCGACGGTCGGTCAGGTCGAGGGCGAGCAGGGACTTGCGGCGGGCGGCGCGCATCGGTCCGAGGTCGTGGAGGCGCAGGCCTGTGCGCCGACGGATCAGCCGGGTCAGCTCCAGGTTCGCCAGCCGGGCGTGCGGGGGCCAGGCGCGGCGCGTGACGGGCCTGCGCCGGCCGAGGACGAGGTCGGCCACGCCGTCGAGGACGGGACCGGCGACGGCGGGCAGCAGCGCGGGGTCGAGAGAGGCGTCGCAGTCGCAGAAGCAGACGACTTCGGCAGTCGCGGCTGCCAGCCCCGCGTGACAGGCGGCGCCGAACCCGCGCCGCGATTCGTGGACGACGTGCGCCCCGAGGGCGCGGGCGATGTCCGCCGAGCCGTCGGTGGAGCCGTTGTCGACGACGATCGCCCGCCAGCCCGAGGGGATGCGGTCCAGCACCCACGGCAGGGCCTCGGCCTCGTCGAGGCAGGGCAGGACCACGTCCGCAGGAGCGGACGGAGAGGAGGTTGTCTCGATCACCCCACTCACCCTACGAGGACGAAACACTCAAAACGGATCTGACCGTCTTACGGATCGCTGACGTCCGCGGCTGCTCCCGCCTTCGGCCGAAGGCCGGATGCGAGACTCGGTGGCGTGAAACATGTACTCGTCGTGGACGACGACGCCACGGTCTCCGAGGTCGTCGCCGGTTACCTGAACCGGGCCGGCTTCGACGTGGACGTCGCGTCCGACGGACTCACCGCCGTAGCCCTGGCCGCCGCCCGGGCGCCCGACTTGGTGGTCCTGGACCTGATGCTTCCCGGTATGGACGGCCTCGAGGTCTGCCGCCGCATCCGCGACGGCGGCCCGACCCCCGTGATCATGCTGACCGCGCGCGGCGACGAGGAGGACCGCATTCTCGGCCTGGAAGTCGGGGCGGACGACTACGTCACCAAGCCCTTCAGCCCCCGTGAACTGGTGCTCAGGGTGGAGTCGGTGCTGCGCCGTACGGGAGATCCGGCCGCCCGGGCCGCTCCGGCCGCGTCCGGACTGCGTGCCGGGCCGCTCGCCCTCGACCCGAACGCCCGCCGCGTCACCCGCGACGGCACCGGACTCTCGCTGACGATCCGCGAGTTCGACCTGCTGGAGTTCTTCCTGCGAAATCCGGGACGGGCCATGAGCCGGGAGGAGTTGATGCGCCGCGTGTGGGGCTGGGAGTTCGGCGACCTGTCGACCGTCACCGTCCACGTCCGACGGCTGCGCGAGAAGATCGAGCAGGACCCCGCACGCCCCCGCCTGATCAGCACCGTCTGGGGTGTGGGCTACCGGTTCGACCATCCGACTTCGGACGAGGAGACCCGTGATGGTGCATGACACCCTCCTCATCGTGGCCTACGCGGCCCTCGGTGCCGCCTGCGCCGGCCTGCTCGGCACGGGCGTACTGCGACTGCTGCGCAACCGCTCGGTCGCGCTGTCGCTGGCGGTGGTGGCCGCCGTCACGGTCGCGGCGATGCTCGCCGGAACCATGCTGGTGTCCTGGGCCATGTTCCTGTCCGACCACGACCTGTGGGTCGTGACCATGGTCTGCTCCATTGCGGCGGTCGTCTCACTCGGGGTGGCACTCGCGCTCGGCCGCGGCGTGGTCCGCGGCAGCCGGGCCCTGGCCGAGGCCACCCGCGCCCTCGGTGACGGGGGCAGTTTCGTCCCGCCCGCCGTCGCACCCACCGCCGAACTCGCGGAACTCGGTCGTGAACTGGCCGCCACCAGCGCGAAGCTCGCGGCGTCCAGGGAGCGGGAGAGGGCCCTGGAGGAATCCCGCCGCGAACTGGTCGCCTGGATCTCCCATGACCTGCGCACCCCGCTCGCCGGACTGCAGGCCATGACCGAGGCCCTGGAGGACGGAATCGTCGACGACCCGAGCGTCTACCACGCCCGCATCCGCGCGGAAGTCGAACGAATGAGCGGCATGGTCGGCGACCTCTTCGAGCTCTCCCGCATCCAGGCCGGCGTCCTCGCCCTGAACACCGCCCGCGTGTCGGTCTACGACCTCGTCGGCGACGCGCTCGCGGGCGCCGCGGCCCTGGCCAAAGAGCATGGCGTGCGGATCATCGGGGACGGGGTCGAGCCCGTCCCGGTCGAGGTGGACGGCCGCGAGATGTCCCGCGTACTGACCAACCTGCTGGTCAACGCGATCCACCGGACTCCTGCCGACGGCACGATCGCGGTCTCCGCGCGCCGGGAGGCCAACAGCGTCGTCGTCTCGGTGACGGACGGCTGCGGCGGCATTCCCGCGGAGGACCTGCCGCGTGTCTTCGACACGGGCTGGCGCGGCACCGACGCGCGGACCCCGCCCGCCGGGGCGGGTCTGGGCCTGGCGATCGTCCGGGGGATCGTGGAGGCCCACAAGGGGCGGGCGGCGGTGCGCAACGTCCCCGGCGGTTGCCGGTTCGAGGTCCGCCTGCCCGCCGCCGCCTGAGGCTTCCACCGGGTTCCGGGCCCGCCCGCGTCCGGCGGGACGGGGACGGGTCAGCCGACGCGCAGGGGAACCGTCGCGAACTCCGTCATTCCCTCCGCGAAGGCGACCCGCGGCTTCCAGCCCAGTTCTTCGCGCAGCCTGCGCGAGGAGGCGGTGATGTGGCGGACGTCGCCGAGCCGGTACTCGCCCGTGACCACCGGCGCCCGCGTGCCGTGCGCCTCGGCCAGGGCGGCGGCCATCTCCCCTACCGTGTGCGGCTCACCGCTGCCGACGTTGTACGCCCTCAGGGATCCCTCCGGCAGGCCGGGCAGACCGTCCAGGGCAGCGAGGTTCGCCGCGGCCACGTCCCGTACGTGGACGAAGTCACGCCGCTGGCCGCCGTCCTCGAACACACGTGGCGCCTCACCGCGTTCCAGCGCGGACCGGAACAGCGAGGCGACCCCGGCGTACGGCGTGTCACGGGGCATCCCCGGCCCGTACACGTTGTGGTACCGCAGCGCGATCACCCGTCCGCCCGCCGCGCGCGCCCACGCGGAGGCGAGGTGCTCCTGCGCCAGCTTGGTGGCGGCGTACACGTTGCGGGGGTCGAGTGGGGCGTCCTCGGCGACCAGGCCGGACACCAGGGGTTCGTCGCACTTCGGGCAGGATGGCTCGAAACGTCCCGCCCGCAGGTCGGCCACCTTGCGCGCGCCCGGTCCCACGACACCGTGCGACGGGCACTCATAGCGTCCCTCGCCGTAGACCACCATCGAGCCGGCCAGCAGCAGGGACCGCACCCCGGCCTCCGCCATGCCGGCCAGGAGCACCGCGGTTCCCAGGTCGTTGCAGCCCACGTAGGCGGGTGCGTCGCCGAAGTCCTTGCCGAGCCCGACCATCGCCGCCTGGTGGCAGACGGCGTCCACGCCCCGCAGGGCCTCGGACACGGCCGCCGCGTCGCGGACGTCGGCGTGTCTGCGGTCGATCCCGTCGGGAACCGGTGGGGGCGTGCGGTGCGCGGCGGGCAACAGCGCGTCGAGCACACGAACCTCGTGCCCGGCGCCGGTGAGGGCGGTGACGATGTGCGAGCCGATGAAGCCCGCACCTCCGGTGACCAGGATCAACATGCCTCGACCGTACGGCCGCCGGCCGGGCCGGCGACCGAACGACGCCGACACGTCAGCGGTTCGTAAGCCTTCCGACCGCACGTCACCGCCGACGCCCGCGGAGGACACCCCGCACGACTGTCACGAGGGCCGTGACCACCGCCACCGCCACCAGCGTGACCACCCAGTTGCGCGGGTAGTCCAGCGGCAGAACCGAAGCGTCGGCAGGTTTCCCCGGACGCAGCATCACCGGCAGGGCGACAGCCGTCAAAGCGCCCATGACCAACAGCGCGCCGCGGACGGGCCCACGCGCACCCCCGCGATCGAGCACCGACCCGGCGAGCAGCACCAGCGGCGCGATCAGGACATCGTGCAGGACCACGGCGCCACCGAGCCAGACCAGGACGCCCGTCAGGTCACGTACTCCCAGCAGCAGGTAGCCCCCCACACCCATCAGCGCCAGACCGACCGCGCCCGCGATCCGCCGCGTCGCGCCCACCCTCACGACAGCACCTCCAGCCGGCCGACCCACTTGGTCTGCAGCACACCGGGCCGGTTCGGGGCGATCAGGCGTACCGGGAAGCCGTGGTCGGGGGTGAGCTCTTCGCCGTTGAGACGCAGGGCGAGGAGGGTCAGCGGGTCGCGGGCGTACGCGTACCCCATCTCCGAGACCCGGTAGCCGCCCCGCGTCTGCAGGGACACCGCCCGTACCCGGGCGTGCGGCAAGGCCCCCGCGAGGTCCAGGAGATCCATCACCCGCACACCCGTCCAGTGTGCCGACTTGCTCCAGCCCTCCACGCAGGCGATCGGCAACTCCGCCTCGTATTGCGGGAGGCCCCTCAGCTCATCCAGTGTCAGTTCGTAGGAGCGCGGTCCGGCGACCGTCAGGCGATAGCGGCCCACCGCGATCGGCCCGACTCCGGCCGCGGCGGCGGTGCGGTTGACCGGCAAGCCGTTCGGGCCGTGGTCCGGATGGCGCGGGGCCAGCAGGACGAAGTCCTTGAGAGGGGTGAAGGACTGGCCCACGGTGGTCACGGTGACGGCGCCGGCCGCCGCCACCACCCCGGCGAGCAGTGAGCGCCGGTCGGGCCCGTCCTCCTCGGGCAGGGCCAGGGTCCCTGGCGACCGTCGGCGCCAGTGGGCCGCGATCTGCGGGGCCTTGACCGCGACATGCAGCACGAGCGATCCGGCCACCAGCCAGGCCACGGCGTAGTGCACCGCTGTGAAGGAGAATGGCCACGGATACCACTGCGCGGTGTTCAGCAGACCGGTGGCGACTTCGAAGACGGCCCCCGCCACCAGCACGGCCACCGTCGACCGCTCCAGGGCGTGCCGCACCGACCGCACCGGCGGCCAGGAGAACAGCCGCGGGTACACCGTCCACAACTTCGCGAGCAGCAGCGGAACCGCCGCGACGCCGGAGGCGACGTGCAGACCCTGCGTCAGCCGGTAACCCCATACCGGACGGCTCGGCAGGCCACCGGCCGCCCAAACGGGCGGATGCTGCAGCAGGTGGCTGATCAGACCGGTGACGAAGCACACCGCGAAGGCGAGCCCGAGCCACCGTCCGATCGAGGTCGCCGTGCGGGCGTCGTGCAACCTGCCGTTGAACACGGGCGGAAGAAAGCGCGATCTCATGCCTCACATCTCAGCCGCCCGAAGGTCGTCACGGAACGCCGGAACCCCTTACGGAACGGGGACATTCGAGCCGGACGCGCTACTCGTCGCCTCGTGCCCGTCGGCGGATCCGGCCCAGCCTGAAGGCGAGGACCACGGCGGACAGGCCGAACACCACGGCGGTGACGGCCAGCCATCGGCCGAGGTAGACGGCGTCGGTGAGCCCCGTGGCGCCTTGGTACGGGCCGGACAGACCGAAGATCAGGGGGAACCAGACCAGGAGCAGCACGCCGGACAGGAAGGCGGGTACGCGCAGGTGGTTGATCCACCCGGGCGTCGGCATGTCCCGGGCACGATGGCGGAGCACGGAGCGGGCCGAAAGGTCGGCGAGCGAGTACAGCGGCAACAGGATGATGTCGTGCAGGATCGCCGCGCCCACCAGCCAGGCCACCACCTCGACGGGCCGCTGCGCGAACAGGCGGACGCAGGCGTAGCCGCTGATGGCGAAGGAGCAGATGAGGACGAGCAGGTGCAGGGGTTCGGCGCCGTACCAGCGCAGGAAGCGGGGCATGGTCAGCTCCTGAAGGTGAGCCGGTGAACCCACTTGGTGTTGTTCACCCCGGGGTTGGCCGGCACGATGACGCGTGCCGGATAGCCGTGGTCCAGGGAGAGGTCGGCTCCGTTGACGCGCAGGGCGAGCAGCGACCGCGGGTCATGGATCTGGTTGCCGCGCAGCAGCACGGAGCGGTAGGGCCCCGAGGGCTGGACGGACTCGACCAGCACGCTGCCTGCCGTACGCAGCCCGCTCAGCGCGGCGAGGTCCGCGAGCCGCAAGCCCTCCCACTGCTGGTCCGCTGTGGACCAGCCCTCCACGCAGGCGATCGGCAGGGCCGCGATGTGCCGTGGCATCGCCATCAGCTGCTCGCGGGTGAGTACCAGGGACGGTCCGGCGCCGTGGACCTCGAGCCGCCAGGCGGGTCCGACGAGATCGGCGGTGATCCCCAGGGACGCGGCGGTCTTGTTGATCTGGAAGCCGTTCGGGCCGCTACCCGGATTCCGGTTGTGCGGCGCCAGCAGCGCCGTGGCGCGCAGTCGGCCTCCGATGCTCTGCCCCGCGGTGACCACCAGCAGCAGAAGTGACCCGGCGCCGACCATGCCCACGGCGCCACGCCGGCTCATGGTGGGGGTGGCCGGCGCGACCGGTACCAGGCCGTCGGGATCGGGAGGCTCGGGACGGGTGGCGGCGACACCGGTGCGCAGTTCCAGGAATGGATCGCGGCCACGCAGGGCCCGCACCATCCGGCCGAGCCTGAGGGTCACGTGGACGGCGAACGCGGCGATGAACACCCAGGCTCCGTAGAAGTGCAGGGTGTAGAAGGATCCGGGGAAGACGTAGAAGAGCTGGGCGTTGAAGATCCCGGTCACGAACTCGAAGATGACCCCGCCCACCAGCAGGAGCAGCGACAGGCGCTCCAGCGCGTGGGCGACCGACACCAGCGGCGGCCACGTGAAGAGCTTCGGAATGACCGACCACAGTTTGGCCAGCACCACCGGCACGAGGACCACGCCCAGCGTCACGTGGATGCCCTGGGTCAGCCGGTACAGCCAGGAGGGGTGGGTCGGCCAGTCGAAGAGATAGAACCCCAGCAGGCCCTTGTCCGGCGTCTGGTCGTTGATCGGCCCCAGGCCCGGGTTGTAAGCGGCATAGGAGAGCAGGCCGGTCACGAACATCACCGGAATGCCCAACAGGAGTACGAGACCGAAGGCCGATGTCAGCCACGGCCCTCGGATCGGACTGCGCCAGAATCCGGGCCGGAAGGGGCCCGGCGGCGCGGGGGCCGAACCGATCCGGTGCGCGGCCTCACCGACACGGACGGATGCCGAACCGATCCGGCGCGCGGCCTCACCGACACGGACGGATACAGCCGCCATGAAGTCTTTGCGGCGCTGCCGTGGCGGTGCCTGGGGTTCCCCGGGACGATCCGGCCCTCCAGCCGGGCCGCCCGGTGTCGCCTGTCCGCTGCCGCTCATGAACCGACCCTCCGCAGCCAGGGCGCGCCACGCATGGCGGCGGCCGTGATCCAGCCGTCCACACATATCCCGAGCTCGGCCGCAGGGCGCCTCGCCACCACCGCAGACAGCGAAATACCGACCGAAAAGGCGTGTGATCAGGCCGGCACAGTCGCGGCACCCGGAATATCCGGATTCCCCGTCGGGCCCCGACGCCGGGGCGCAGGACCTCGGGTGGCAGTGCTCTCAGGCCTGCTTCCCGACTTCGGTGTGGCTGCCGACGGGCCGCTGGTAGATGTCGGGGATGCCGTCACCGTCGGCGTCGGCGTTCTCCTCGGCGCACAGGCGCCGGTAGAGCCGGTTACGACGGTGCAGGAGCAGTGCGGCGAGGCAGGCCGATGCAAGGGAGGCGACGAGGACGGCGGCCTTGACGTGCTCGCCCTGCGCCGGGGTGAAGGCGAGGTCGCCGATCAGCAGGGCGACGGTGAAGCCGATCCCGCCCAGGGTGGCGAGGCTGAAGACGTCGGCCCAGCCCAGGTCGGGGTTGAGGCGGGCGCGTGTGAAGCGGGCGGCCAGGTAGGTCCCGGCGAAGATGCCGATGATCTTGCCGCAGAACAGGGCCATGACGACACCGAGCGGCTCGGGACGGGTGAACACCTCGCTGAGGGCGCCGGGAGAGACGGTGACTCCGGCCGCGAAGAGGGCGAACAGCGGGACGGCGACGCCGGCGGACAGCGGGTGCAGCAGGAACCCGGTGCGCTCGGCGGGGGAGGCGGTCTCGTCGTCGTCCCGGGTCGTACGCAGGATCAGGCCCATGGCGACACCGGCGACGGTCGCGTGCACGCCGCCGTCGTACATCAGCACCCAGATCACCAGTCCCAGCGGGAGATACCACCACCAGCCGGCCACCCGCAGCCGCTGCAACGCGTAGAAGACCGCGAGACCGGCCACCGCGCCCACCAGTGCCCAGGGGTTGAGGTCGGAGGTGAAGAACACGGCGATCACCAGGATCGCGCCCAGGTCGTCCACCACCGCGAGGGTGAGGAGGAAGGCCCGCAGGGCCGCGGGCAGATGGGTGGAGATGACGGCCAGCACCGCCAGCGCGAAGGCGATGTCGGTCGCCATCGGCACCGCCCAGCCCTGCAGGCTCCCACCCCCGAGCGCGGCGACCGTCACGTACAGCCCGGCCGGGACCACCATCCCGCACACGGCCGCGATGACCGGCAGCGCGGCGGTCGCCGGCGTCCGTAGCTCCCCGGCGACGAGTTCACGCTTCAACTCGATCCCCGCGACCAGGAAGAACACGGTCAGCAGCCCGTCCGCGGCCCAGTGCCCGACCGACAGGTCCAGTCCGAGGGCGGAAATGCCGAAGTGGAAGTCGCGTATCGCCTCGTACGCCCCGCGCCACGGACTGTTCGCCCACAGCAGCGCCACCACCGCGGCGGCCACAAGGACGAGGCCGCCGACCGTCTCCGTCCGCAAGGCGCGGGCGACGGCCCGTCGCTCCGGCCAGGGAAGCACGCCGAGGAACAGGGGGCGGGAACGAGGGGCAGCGGCCATGGAGCCGGACCTCCGGGACATCGGCGAACGGGCGCGCAGCCCCTGACAACGCCGACCAGACTTCCCGGCACACCCTGCGCCAACGTTTTGACGCATTGCTGACACCCTAATGGCGCAGCCTTGACGGGCCCAAGGGCATCCCCCCACGGGCGCTGAACCGACGGCGCCGTCCTGCCTCCCACCCGGCCCCGGACGCGGCGTTCCGCGCGGCCCGCGCGGCCCGCGCGACCAGTCGGCGCGGTGTGCTCGTGCTCGTCCACCGACCGGCGGACATGTCCTTGCTTCGGCAAATAGCCCGCTATACTTGCATCCGCAATCAGTTCCGGGTCCAGGGCAAGCACCGGACCGGGGAGTCGCGCCGCGACGACGATCCGCCCCACGGCGGCCGCGCCACGTGGCACAAGCACACAGGTGATCTCGATACCCATGCGCGTCCTCATGTTCAACACCCCCCTGACCGGCCACTTCCTGCCCCTTCTGCCGCTCGCCCGGGCGTTGCGGAAGCAGGGGCACACCGTTGCCTTCGTCTCCGCCGCCACCATGGCCGGCCCCGTCGGGGCGGAGGGCTTCGAGCTCATCCCCGCCGGTCCCACCGTCGACGTGGCGGTCGCCGAGGTGTCCCGCCGCAGCGGTGTCGACATGATGACCAATCCCTCGCCGGCGCTGGTCGCCGAGTTCTTCGCCGGGGCGCGGGTCGATCTCGCCGTGGACGAGGCGCTCGCCGGGGCCCGCGCCTGGGAGCCGGACCTGGTCGTGTCGGAGCACTGCGACTTCGTGGGGCCGCTCGTCGCCACCGTGCTCAAGGTGCCGTCCGCGGTGATGGGCATCGACCCGGCGCTGGAGCCCGAGGTGCTGGACGCCCTGGCCGCCACGGCGCACTCCCGTTACCTCGACCGCGGTCTGCAGGCGCCGCGCCACGCGCCGTCCGGCCGCTGGCTACTGGACATCTGCCCGCCCGGCCTGCAGCGCGACGGTGTTCTGCCGCCCCTGGAGCGCATCGCGCTGCGGCCCGAGCCCCACCAAGGCCCGGAGGGAACGCCCCGCGCGGCCAGGGTGCCCGGTACCGGCCGCCCCCGCGTGCTCGTCAGCCTCAGCACCGCCCGCGGCGCGGTACCCACACTCGGTCCGCTGCTGCGGTCACTGAGCGCGCTGGACGTCGACCTGGTCGCCACGTCCGGAGGCGTCCCGGTCGGGGACCTCGGGCTGGAGCCGGGCCGGGTCGAGCTGGTCACCTTCGTCCCGGCGGCGGAGCTGCTGGAGGGCGTGTCGGTCGTCGTGCACCACGGTGGTTCCGGCACCACGTTCGGGGCGGCGGCACGCGGGATCCCGGCCGCGGTCGTGCCGGACGCGCCGGGGCAGCAGCGCCAGGCGTTCCGGCTGCAGGCCGCGGGCGCGGGCCTGGCACTGCCGATCGGTGACCAGGCTCCGGAGTCGGTCACGGCCGCCGTCCGCCGGCTGCTCGCCGAGCCCGGGTTCACCACGGCGGCACAGCGCCTCCGTGACGAGATCGCCGCCATGCCGTCGGCCCCGGAGGTCGCCGAGCGCCTCACCGCCTCCGTGGCGGGATAGCCGGGAACGCGCGAAGGCCCGCCGGACGGCGGGCCCTCACCCCCTTGAGGCCACGAAGTGGTCAGCCGCGGAACAGCAGCACGATCGCGCCCAGCAGTACACCCAGGACGACCGCGGCGACGCCGTTGCCCACCCGGTGCGTCCGCACACCCGGAAGGTGCGGATCCAGCGCGAGGCGGCCGGGCCCGGCGACGGCCAGCGTGACGGCCACCGCGGCGATGAGGAGTTCGTACTCCACCCCCGCCGGGGCGAAGAACCCGCCGCCCCACTTCAGGGCGACGGCGTTGACCATGACGCCGACCACCGCCGCCGCGGCGAGCGGGGTCAGCAGCCCGAGAGCCAGGCCCACGCCCCCGAGGACTTCGCTGAGCCCGGCCAGCACGGCCATCGCCTTCCCCGCCGGATATCCGACGGAGGTGAAGACGCGTCCGGCGCCGTCGAGGCCCACCCCGGAGAACCAGCCGAAGAGCTTCTGCGCCCCGTGGCTCGCCATGGTCAGTCCGAGCAACAGCCGGAGGAGCAGCAGGCCGGCGTCATGGACGTACGGCGGAACGGCGTGCTCGTCGATGGCGTGGGAGCCGGAGCGGGACAGTGTGCCGGGAGGGGAAGCGGACATGTCTGAGGCCCTTCGTGGGGATGCCGGGTGCGGCCTGCGAGCCGGACCTCGCGACGGGCGGCTCACCGCACGCCGATCACGGCAGCAGCGTGACGTCATGCGGTGCCGTCCTGCGCGCGGCACGCCGGACATTAGGTCCATGGGGGTCGGATGCCCTGCCACCGATGGCCCCGTCCCTTTCCTGGCAGGATCTCCGGGTGACTTCTTTGTTCCTGATGGCCGGCCTGCCCGGGGCCGGGAAGACCACCGTGGCCCGGCGCCCCGCCGAGGAACACGGCGCGCTGCGCCCGAACCGGACGAGCGGATGATCCCGCCGTTCGGCGCGTCGGAGGCGGACGGGAAGCTTGACGTGCCGGTAGGCTGCTGCTGCGCCTCGCGCTGCAATCGCCGGCGCTCGGGACCGATGTGGTCCTGGACTTCGGATGCTGGCCGCGCGACGAGGGGTCGGCGATCCGCCGCCTGCCGCAATCCGCGGGCGGGTCCTGTCACCTCGTGTACGTACCGGTGGACCACGCGACAGCGGGCCCGTGTCGCCCGGCGCCAGGCCACCACCCCGGAACGGACCTTCCCGATGAGCGAGGCGGACCTCCTGCGCCGGTGGGCCCTGTTCGAAGAGCCCGCCGCCGAACTCGCCGGGAAGGACGTCGGTGCCTCTCCCGCCCGGTGGCCGGGATGGCGGGAGTGGGGCGTTGACCGGTGGCCGTCGTTCGAGTGACGGTCGCAGTGGGCTGCGCGACGGCGATCCCACGGGGACGCCCTCCACCGCGCCCCTGCCGCCGGGGACCGAACGGCGCCTGCTCGCGGCCGCCATGGACTGCGCGGGGCCCTCGCCGGGCTCGGCGGCGAAACCGCCGACCCTGCTGGGCCGAGGCCCGCGCCGCGTACGCCGCGGGCCGGACCGCGGGCGCCGAGGAGGCCGTCGCCGTCACCTGGTCCCGGCGTTCCGCGGAGTTCCCCCGCCTGATCCACCTGACGGGGCCCGCGGGGAGTCCCGCGACGGTCACCGTGGAAGGGCCGCGTCCTCACCCACCGCGGCCAGCAACTGGACCGGCCACTCGGGGTCGGCCTGGCCGACGGCCAGCCCGAGCCAGCGGCCGGTTGAGGGTAGCCTCCACACCCGTACGCTGCCGGCGACCCCGCACAGGAAGCTCATGGGCTCGGGTGCCACGACATCGGGACCGGCGTCGTCGAGCCCCAGGTAGGGCCAGAGGTCGACGACCTCGGGCTCGCCCCAGCGGTCCGTCAGAGCGGCGTCCAGCGCCAGCCGGGCATCCTCGATGTCCCGCTCGGCCGCCTCGACGATTTCCTCACCGCGGTCCTCCCAGAAGTCCTGACTCTCCTGGAGCACGGCAAGGTGATATCCGGGGCCGCTCCACTCCTTCCCCTTTCCCGGTGGTCGCGTCCGGTCGGGGAAGGCCGCCACGGTCAGGCGGTCGACGACGGCAAGGTGCGCGGCGGAGGAGGGCGTTTCACGGCTCGGCATGGCAGAGGCCCGGGCGCGGTCAGGCCAGGGCGGGCATGAAGCCGCCGCGGGCCACGCCGGAGGACAGCAGGACCGGCCAGTCGAGCACCTCGGGCAGCTGATCCAGCGACAGGACGACCGCCCCGCCGACCCGTTCGACGTCCAGGCACCAGTCGGCCATCCCGCTCGGTGCCGCACCACCGTCGGCACCGCCCAGCACCGGTGCGGCCAGGGCTGGGACGACGCATCCGTGGTCGCCGGGTCCGTCCACGACGCACAGGGTGAGCCGGGGGACGAGACTCCAGCCCTCGCACGGAGGCACCGCCCCGTCGGGCGCGACCAGGGGCGGCAGGGCGAGGTGGACGGGTGCGTCGGCCAGCACGAGCACAGGCGTGGCGCCACGGACGAACAGCGTCTTCTCGGGATCCAGGAGCACGGGCCCACTCTCGCAGGCCGGTTCGCCCGAGCGGCGGGCGGGTCCCGGCACATCCCCGACGGGTCGTGCACGACCTCACGAGATCTTTGACCCGGCAAGGATTCACTACGTACACACTCCAGCTCTGACTTCGGCAATGCCAGTCGGGTTCGTGGCGAGGCGCGCCACACGCAGGAGGAATTGACGTTGGCCTTCCCGTTCGACCCGGAACTGGCCCCGAGGATGGCCCGACACGCCGAGGCCGACGCACACGCGGAAGTCTCGCGGATGCGGGCGGAAGCGGCGCTGATGGAGGCCGGTCCTTACACCCCGCCGGTACCGGTGGACTTCCGCGAGGTCACCGTACCGGGCCCGCAGGGCGCTCCGGACGTCCGCGTGCACGTCTACCGGCCCGCGGGCCGGGACGGGAGGCTGCCCGGCCTGCTGTACCTGCACGGCGGCGGCTTCGTCGTCGGCCTGGTGGACTTCTTCCGCGACGAGACGACCCGCATCGCCGCCGAGGTGGGCGCGGTGGTGGTGCCGGTGGACTACCGCCTCGCGCCGGAACACCCCTACCCGGCGGCCCTGGAGGACTCGTACGCCGCGCTGCGGTGGCTGGCGGGGCACGCCGGCGAGCTTGGGGGCGACCCGGACCGGATCGGCGTGGCCGGGGAGAGCGCCGGCGGGAACCTCGCGGCCGCGGTCGCCCTGTACACACGCGACCACGGCGGCCCCGCCCTGAGCATGCAGTGCCTCGGCGTCCCGATCCAGGACGACCGACTGGCCACCGCCTCCATGCAGGCCTTCGCCGACACCTCCGGATTCAACCGCCGCAGCGCCCAGCGGAGCTGGGACCACTACCTCGGCGGCAAGGGGCTGCGCGGTGGCGGCGAGGTCAGCCCGTAAGCCGCCCCGGCCCGTGCGCAGAACCTGGCAGGACTGCCGCCCACGTACCTCGCGGCCGCCGAGTTCGACCCGCTGCGCGACGAGGACCTGGCCTACGCCCAGCGGCTGATCACCGCGAGCGTGCCCAGCGAGATGCACCACTTCCCGGGCGCCTTCCACGGCGCGGCCCAGCTGGCCCCGCGGACCGAGGTCAGCCGGCGCATGATCGCCGAGCAGCTCGACGCGCTCCGCCGCGGTCTGCGAGCGGGCGGAGCCGACGGCACGGGCGAACCCGACGACACGGCCTGAGAGCCGCCCGCAGCCGCGCGCCCTACCAGGCCCCGACGGTTTCCAGCAGACGGTGAAGGTCGTGGGCGGCTTCGGCGGTGGACAGGGTCGTGGCGGCGAGCACGGCCGTGGTGGCGGCGGCGAGCACCGGGTGCCCTCCGAGCGGTGGAGCAAGGAGGGCGGCGACGCGCCGGGGTACGGGGCCCGCTCCGGCCGGCCTGGGCCGGTGGCCGGCGCGACGGCCGGGACGCCTGCCGAGGATGCCCATGGCGGCACCCCGGATGCGGGCCGGGCTGCGGCGGGCGGCCAGGGCGGCCTTGCCCACGGATCGGGCGACCCGGGTGCGGTCGCCGGTGGCGGCGGCGGCGTTCTCGTCGGCCCAGCGCTCGATGGTGTAGGTGACGGCGGTGGCGAGCGGCCGCAGCAGGGGGTTGGCCGCGGCCCCGATCTGGGCCAGGGCGACGAACGCGTAGTGGTGGCCGGTCAGGTGGGCGCGCTCATGGGCCAGCAGTACGTCGTGCTCGGCCTCGTCCAGCGTGCGGAGCATGCCGGTGGAGACCACGACGCGACCGGGCATACCGGGGATCGCGAAGGCGTCGGGGGCCTCGTCCTCGACCACGACCAGCCCGTCGCGGGCGGGCATACAGGCGGCTTCCAGGGCGGCGGCCGCCAACGTGCGGGCACGCCGCCAGAGCATGCGGGCGGCCATGACGACGGCACTGCCGAGCAGCAGCCCAGCGATCAGCGAGACGGACAGTTCGGCGGGGTCGTCGCGCTGCGCGGCCTGGGCCGACCAGTGGCCGAGGCCGGCCAGTTGCGGGACACGGATCAGGCCGACGACGGTGAGCAGGCCCAGCGAGATCGTGCTCGCGACACCCAGGACGACCGCCGAGGCGGCGAGCAGCCAGGTCGCCAGGCGGGGTTCGCACCGCTCGGACAAGGGACGCGCGCCGAGCGGGGCGAGCAGCGGCAGCAGCAGCGGAAGGTAGACGGCGATGTGCATGCGGCGGCGCCTTCCTACTGGTCGGGGCCGAGCAGCTGGCGCAGGAGATCGGCGTCGGCGTCCGAGAGCCCGTCGGCGAAGCGGGCGAGGACGGCCTCGCGGTCGGGCCGCTCCTCCAGGACCGAACGCATCCGCCGGGCGGCGAACCCGGGGTCGTCGGTCACCGGGGCGTAGGCGTAGGCCCGGCCGCGCGGGGTGCGGGTGAGCAGCTGCTTGGCGTGCATGCGGGTGAGGATCGTCACCACGGTGCTGTAGGTCAGCTCGCCGCCGAGGCGTTCGGCGACCTCACCGGGGGTCAGCGCGCCGTCGGCCTGCTGGAGCAGGCCGAGGATCTCGGCTTCGCGCGCACCGTTGGCGCGCTTGGGACCGCGTCCGTGGGCGGGATCGCCCGTTGGGTTTGTCGTTCGCTCGCTCATCTTCTACATTCGTGTAGAACTTCTACGGCGGTGTAAAAGCCGTCCGCCCGAGTGTGCCATGCCCTCGCACCCGGGGACAGCCCTGCCCCGGTCAGGGCACGACAGGAAAGGACCCTCAGGTGCCTGTGGCCCTCAATCCCCTGGACGCCACGTCGCTGCTGACGGCGTTCGGCACGGCGGGCATCTTCCTGGTGCTGTTCGCCGAGACCGGGCTCCTGATCGGCTTCTTCCTGCCCGGCGACTCGCTGCTGTTCACGGCCGGGCTCCTCTGCACCACCGGGACGGACGGCCTGCACCTGTCGCTCCCCCGGGTGCTGGTGGCGGCCGCCGCCGGGGCGCTCCTCGGCGCACAGGCCGGCTACCTGATCGGCCGCCGCGCCGGACGGACCCTCCTGGGCCGCGCCCGCAACCGGCACCTGATCGACGGCACGGCCCGCGCCGAGGACCTGCTCGCCCGGTACGGCCACGGCAAGGCGATCGTCCTCGCCCGTTTCATCCCCGTCGTACGGACCGTGCTCAACCCGCTGGCCGGCATCGTTCGCGTACCCGCCAACACCTTCGCGCTCTGGCAGGTCACGGGCGGCCTCGTGTGGACGGTCGCCCTGGTGCTCGGCGGCTACGCCCTCGGGGCGAGCATCCCCCACGTCGACCGCTACCTGCTCCCCCTCGTCGGCGTGATCGTCGCGCTCTCCCTCCTGCCCCTGGCGCTGGAACTGCTGCGTTCGCGCCGCCGCGGCGACCGCACCGGCACGGAGACGAGCCGGGAACCCACCGCATGAAGATCACCTGCCTGATCCACAACCCGGCACCATCCGCATCACGCTCAACCTCGCCACGGCCCTGGCCGACGAGCACCACGCGGTGACGGTGGCCTCGATGCTGCGCCACCGCGCCCGCCCCCGCTTCACCATCGGCCCCCGGATCGCCGTCGTGCCCCTGGTCGACATCCGCCCGGACGCCGCCGACGCGGCCGATCCGCTGCTGCACGAACCGGCCCCGGCCTTCCCCGTGCCGGATCAGGCACCGCCCCGCCCGCGCCACCCGCACCGCGTCACAGAAATAGGACCCAGATGAGCGCCATCAGCATCGGCCAGGCCGCAGTCCTGGGAGTGGTCGAAGGAATCACGGAATTCCTCCCGGTCTCCTCCACCGGCCACTTGAAGATCACCGAAGGGCTGATGGGCATCCCCGTCGACGACACCTCCGTCGTCGGCTTCACCGCCGTCATCCAGGTCGGCGCGATCGCCGCGGTGCTCGTGTACTTCTTCAAGGACATCGTGCGCATCGTCTCCGCCTGGGGCCGCGGCATCCTCGACCGCGAGGAGCGCAACCACCACGACTACAAGTTCGCCTGGTGGGTCATCTACGCGACCGTCCCGATCGTCGCCGTCGGCCTGGCCGCCAAACCGCTCGTCGAAGGCCCGCTCGCCTCGCTGTGGGTGGTGGCCGGCTCCCTGATCGTGGGCAGCGGCGTGATGTGGGCGGCGGACCAGATGGGCCGTCACAAGCGCGGCGAGGACGACACCAGCCTCAAGGACGCCATGCTGGTGGGCAGTTCGCAGATCCTGGCGCTGCTCTTCCCCGGCTTCTCCCGCTCCGGCGCCACCATGTCCACCGCGCTCGTCCTCGACCTGGACCGGGTGGCCGCGACCCGGCTCTCCTTCTTCCTCGGCATCCCCGCCCTGACCGGCGCAGGCCTGTACGAACTGAAGGACGCCGTCGGCGCGGGGGTCGGCGCCGCGCCGCTCCTGGTCGGCACCGCGGTCTCCTTCGTCGTCGCCTATGCCTCGATTGCGTGGCTGCTGAAGTTCGTCGCCAGGCACTCCTTCAACGCCTTCGTGGTCTACCGCATCGCCGTCGGCCTGCTGCTCTTCGGTCTCCTCGCCACAGGAGTGCTCACCGCGTGACCGCACGGACGGCACGATCCCGCGGCGACGGCTGTACGTTCTCCGATGTGCCCTACACAGTGGACGACGTGCGACGCGGCCTGCGCGCCGCCCCGCACGGGACACCAAAGGTGCCGCGATGACCCCGCCGGCGGCGAAGGCCGGGGCGGCGGCGCCACGTCGGCAGATGTGGCCGCTGTACGCGGCCGGGTTCACCACCGCCTTCGGCGCGCACGGCATCGCCGCCAGCCTGGGCGGCCTCTCCGGGGACGCCGTCACCTCCCTCATCGTGCTCGGCGGACTGCTCGCCCTGTACGACGGCGCCGAGGTGGTCCTCAAGCCGTTGTTCGGCACCCTCGCCGACCGCGTCGGAGCCCGCCCGGTACTGCTGGGCGGGCTCGTCGCCTTCGCCGCAGCCTCCGCCCTGTACGCCATCGCGGGCAGCCCGGGCTGGCTGTGGGCGGCCCGGCTGGGCCAGGGAGCGGCCGCTTCCGCCTTCTCCCCCTCCGCCTCCGCGCTCGTCGCGCGTCTCAACCCGGCGGCGGGGCAAGGGCGGGCGTTCGGCTCGTACGGCATCTACAAATCGATCGGCTACACCCTCGGGCCACTGCTCGGCGGCGTCCTGGTGTGGGCGGGCGGCCTGCGCCTGCTCTTCGCCGTACTGACGGTCCTGGGGGCGGCCGTCGCCGTCTGGGCGGCGGTCGCGGTCCCGGTCGTACCGCCGCTGCCCAAGGCCCGGCAGACGCTGCTCGACCTGGCCCGCCGCCTGGCGGACCCCGTCTTCCTCGCCCCGACCGCCGCCCTGGCCGGGGCGACCGCCGCCCTGTCGGTCGGCGTTGGCTTCCTGCCGGTCTCCGGTCGCGCGGCCGGCCTGGGCACCGTCGCCACCGGCGCCGCCGTGTCGGTCCTCGCCGCGTGCGCGGCACTCGTGCAGCCCCGCGCCGGGCGCGCGCTGGACAGCGGGCGCCTGACCATACCGGGCGGCATCACCGCCGGGCTGCTGCTCGCCGCGGGCGGCCTGGGCTGCGCCATGCTGCCGGGTCTGACCGGGGTGCTGTGCGGCGCCGCCCTCATCGGCATCGGCACCGGCCTGATCACCCCGCTCGGCTTCGCCGCGCTCGCCACCACCACACCCCGAGAGCGCCTCGGCCAGACCATGGGCGCGGCCGAACTGGGCCGCGAACTGGGAGACGCCGGCGGCCCGCTGCTGGTCGGCGGCCTCGCCGCCGCGTTCGCCCTCCCCTACGGCTACGCGGCCCTCGCCGCCCTCCTGGTCGCGGGCGCGGCCCTCGCGATCGCGCGGCGGGCACCGGACGGAGGATGACCCCTCACTCATGCGGGATGTTCCGCACGGCCGTACCCAGGAGCATGGCATGCGCTCATCTCGGACCGTACCGTCGACGGCATCCGGTACGCCGTGGTGGCGCTCGACCCGGGTGTGAACGCGATCGGCCGGCGCCGGCGTGATGGCTCACCGTGGCTGCCGCCGAGCAACGGGGCACCACGCCCGCTGAACTCCGGCCCCGAAGCGTTTGCCGCGTTCACCCGGGCCTACGAGCAGGCCGCACAGGAGGCGGATCAGTACGAGGGGCCGGAAGACGACTCCGACGAAGGCCCGGACCATGCCATGAGGGCCGCCGACGCGCTGACCGGTGCCCTGCTCGAACGGTTCCGCGGGCGCGATGCGGCGGCCGTCGCCGACGGGAACTCCTTCAGACACATAGCCGCAGAGGAGCTCGGCTGCGACATGGACGCCTGACGCGGCACCGGCGGCCCCGGACTTGATAGGCAAGTCGTTACTTGCCTATTCTCCCGGTCATGGCAGAGGATGTCTTCAAGGCGCTGGCCGACCCCACCCGTCGGCGCATCCTCGACGAGCTGGTGGAAAGGGACGGTCAGACCCTGTTCGAGATCTGCGGGCGGCTGGCGATGAAGCACGGCCTGGGGCTGTCCCGGCAGGCCGTCAGCCAGCACCTGGCCGTACTCGAATCCGCGGGCCTGGTGCTCACGCGGCGCCAGGGCCGCTACAAGTACCACGACCTGAACACCGAACCCCTTGAGCGCATCGTGACCCGGTGGCTCAGGCCCGACACACCGGAGAGCGCCCCATGAGGATCCACCTGTCCAGCGTCTTCGTCGACGATCAGGAGAAGGCGCTGCGCTTCTACACCGACGTGCTGGGCTTCGTGAAGAAGCACGACGTCCCGATCGGTACGGACCGCTGGCTGACCGTCGTCTCGCCGGAGGATCCCGACGGGACGGAACTGCTGCTCGAGCCCTCCGGCCATCCCGCGGTGAAGCCGTACAAGTCGGCGCTGGTCGAGGACGGCATCCCGGCCACCTCCTTCGCCGTGGACGACGTCCACGCGGAGTTCGAGCGACTGCGCGGGCTCGGGGTGTACTTCACGCAGGAACCGGTGCGGATGGGCCCGGTCACGACCGCCGTCCTGGACGACACCTGCGGCAACCTCATCCAGATCGTCCACAGCGAAAGCGCAGCGGCATCGACCTGACCGGAAGGTTCGCGATTCGCTCGACGCGGGCGCGCAGCCCCGTCGATCTCCCCCGCGCGCGCCGCGACGTGCCGTCAGTCCAGCCGGAGGGACCACCGGGCGTACGGCGTCACGCTCCTCACGGAGTGTCAGGCGAACGGCCGCGCGGATGTATCCGATCCTCGTGAACGGCCGACCTGTACGGCCACGGCCGGGGCATGTCACCATGATCCGCCGATCGCGGTCCACACACGGGGGGTCTTCGCCTGCTGGCCCTCGAGATCGAGTAAGTGAGCGTGACCATGTGTGAGTGAGTGTCGTTGTCAGAGTGTGAATCTGACGGAATGGGCGAAGACGCAGGGTGTGCATCCGCAGACCGCGTATCGCTGGTTCCGTGAGGGGACGTTGCCGGTGCCGGCTCAGCGAGTCGGGCCGCGCACGATCCTGGTGAACATCGAGACGAACACCGCTCCGGAAGCGGTGGTCGGCCTGGGTCTGCCCGCGTCTGCTCGCACGGCCAGAAGGGCGATGCTGGCGCTGCCCGCGAAGTCCGCGGGCGGGACGGTCTACGTGGCCACGCAGTGCCAGGGCGAGGGCACGCTCACCGTCGACGCGGGCCGCTACGGCACGTCCACGGAGTACTGCTCCGCCGTGCCGGAGGGCAGCATGAACGGCACTGCGGTACGGACCCCCGAGGCCGCGACCCGGCTCAAGGTGACCGCGGGGCCCGGGGTCACCTGGGCGGTGGCGGTGGCATGGGACCGCCATGCCCAGGGGCCGTCGGAGTAGTCGCCGGGACGTCCACCGGTGCGGGACAGCTCCGCTGCCTGCGCATCGGTCGGATAGAAGCGGTACTTCAACGCCCGCTTCACATGGGCGGCCTCCACGGCTCACGCACTACATCATCAGTTTGTGGGCGGAGTGCGGGTTGTCGGGGGCAGACACCGGTCCGCCCTGGCGGCCAACCGGCTATCCCTGCCCCGCTCCGCAGGAGCTTCGCTTCCTCCCCCGGCTGAAGCCAGGGGTATCCACGAACGAGAGCCCCGATGGATCGAGGGCAACTGCGGCCTCCGGTGGTACAGGTGATCGCGGCGAACGTGATGTCCCGCCCGATGCTAGGCGCCACCACCGACACCGACCGCTCCGCCGCGGTGCCCCGGGCGGTCCGCGCCGGATCAATCTCGTCGTCCGGCGAGGGACCCGTCGTCCGGCGAGGAACCCCGTCGCACGGCGACGACCAGGACCACCACCAGCGTCAGGACGACCAGCACCGCGACAAGGCCCCAGATCCCGGAGCCCCAGCCGCTGCCGTCGTGCCTGTCATGCGACAGACGGCCGGGCCCGGCGGCCGCATGCCGAACCCCGTATCCCCCGTTCCATGCGGGAGCGCAACAAGCCACGCATACCCCGCCCGGTCGACAGGCGGCCACGTGGCATTGCGCGGCTGACGGAAACCGGGCGTGAAGGCGACGGGATGGACCGGGGCTCGTCAGCCGCAGCCCGCGGTCTTCTCCCGCAGGCCGGCGGCGGGCGCGGTAAGGCGGACGCCGAGGAGGCGTCCGGCGCGGTTCACCGTCACCTGCAGCGACGTCACGGCCGGCATGCGGTCGTCGCGGTAGTCGTAGGTGACCGTCCAGGACTCGCCCGTGCCGACGTCGGCCCGGTCCACCGCGGGCTGCTTCGTGTCGGCGGTCGGGTAGTGCACGGCGACGTACCGACCGGCAGCCCGCTCGGCCGCCGCCGAGTCGCGCACCGGCCCGGAGGAACCCGGGATGGGTCTCCCGGCCGCGGCGGCCTCGGTCTGGGGGCCCACCGACACGTTCACCTCGAACCGGTCCGCGGGCGGCCAGCTCATGGAGGCGATCCCGTGCGGTTCCAGCAGAGCCCACACCTCCTCGTGCAGGCCGTCGATACCGCACGGCGTGCTGTCCTCGACGCGGCCGATCCTGACGTCGTCGCCCAGCGCCTTGCGGATCGCCTGCCCGAACACCGCCTGCTGTTCCGCCGATGCCTGCCTGTTCGGCTCGGCGTGGTCGACGACCCGCACGTCGACGACGGTCGCCAGAACGCAGGCCACGGCCAGGAACCCCGCACCGGTCACGGTCGGGAACCAGCGGTGACGCGTGGGCCAGGGAGAAAGCCGCGAACCGGCGAAGCGGAGGGACAGGACCCCCACGGCCGCGCCCGCGAAGGCGCCCGCGACGTTGGTGGTGAAGTCGCTGGTGTCGCAGTAACGGCCGATGACGGGAAGGCAGGCCTGGACCGTCTCGATCCCGCAGGCCAGGAGGACGGACAGCAGCAAAGGAGGCAGCGGACGCCTGGCCGCGCGCACCCCGAAGAAGCCGATCGGCACGAACAGGGCGACGTTCATCCAGCCCTGGGTCGTCCCGAACGACTCCCATACGTCCTTGCTCACCGTGCACCTCACCCAGCCCGTACCGGTGGGTCTGAGCCAGAGTGTCAGGAACAGGGCGGCCGTCGTCGTGGCCGCCCAGGCCGCATAGGCCCAGGGGCGGTCGGAACGGCCACGCAGGGCGAACGTGACGCCCCCCAGCACCGCCGCCGAGACGAGGGCGACGAGAAGGAGGTACAACAGGTGCCCTCCGAAGACGAGAGCGAACAATGCCGTGCCTTTCGAAAGCGCGAGGAGATCAGTCGACGGCGCACGGAATCCGGCGCGTCGGCGACCACCCTGGCGCCCACACGTCATGGGCCCTGGCTCAGCTCATGACCAAGGTGTAACAGCCCGTCCCCGCGGGTTCGGAAGATCACGACCGAGTGATCGCCGACGGGCCCGGGCTCCACCGCAAGGCCCACGCTTCCGCGCCGACGAGCGCCTCAGCACAGCCGGCGAGGGTTGTCAGCCGTGGTCCGCCACGGCGGCGGTGAAGCGCGCCACCAGCGCCGCGACGGCCGCGCGCAGTTCCTCCCCGCCGTCTACGCGGAAGGGGAACGGCAGCCTCGCCAGCCATTCCTGGGCGTACATGTCCGGGTTGCGGGTGCTGCCGACCAGCACGCATCCGTCCCCCGCGGGCTCAAGACGCCCCATGGGCGGCCGGATCCACGGGGCCACCTCGGCAAGGGGGGTGTCGAACACCACGCGGGTGGCGAACTCCCACCCCAGACCAAGGTTCTCCTCGAGCACCGCCACCGGGTCGAGGCCCCTGGGCGGCTCGAATCCGTGCTCCGTCGGCCGGACCGCGCGGACCCGGTCGAGCCGGTAGGTGCGGATCGCGTCCGCGCGATGGGAGTGGCACAGCAAGTACCAGCGCCGGTAGCGGACGACGATGGACCAGGGATCCACCTCCGCGTCCCACTCGTTGCCGGCCTCGCTGCGGTACGTCACCAGCACGCGGCGCCGGTCCGCGACGGCGTCGACGAGTTCGCTGGTGATGGCCGGATCGGGGCGGGCCGAGTACGGGTCCGGGGCGGCCGACGCGTACTCCCGCAGCATGGCCGCCTGTTGGCCGATGCCCTCCGGGAGCGCCTTGACGACCTTGCCCAGGGCGGTGCCGACCAGATCGTCGGTGTCGGCCGCGGCCGGCCGGCCGCTGAGTACCGCCATCACCAGCCCCAGGGCCTCGGACTGTGTGAAGTGCACAGGGGGCAGTCTCGTCCCACGCCCCAGCCGGTAACCGCCGTGCGGCCCACGGGCCGACTCCACGGGGATGCCGGCCTCTCGCAGGATCCCGACGTACCGGCGAGCCGCTCGCTCCGTGACTCCCAGCCGCACGGCGAGTTCGCCGGCCGTCGTTCCGGGGCGCGTCCGGAGGATTTCCAGGGCGCGCAACGCACGCGCGGTGGGACTGAGGTCGTTCGGCACAGGAGCAGGCTAATCCGCTCCTTGAGGGGTCGCCGGACATACCGGCACCGGATCGTCCGGATCTCGGCCTACGGTGACGTCCACGAAGCTGAAGAAGGGGAACTGACCATGGACATCCTGCTCATCGGCGGCCTGTGGCTCAACGGATCCGTATGGGGCCGAGTCACGTCCGCGCTGGAGGCGCTCGGCCATCGCCCCGTGCCGCTCACTCTCCCGGGGCAAGGGGACGGCTCCGTGACCGCCACGCTCGACGACCAGTTGGAGGCGGTGCTCGCCGCGGTGGACGCGGCGCCCGGCAAGCCCATGGTGGTGGGGCACTCCGCCGCCTGCACACTGGCCTGGCTGGCCGCCGACCGGCGGCCGGGGCGGCTGGCCAAGGTCGCCCTCATCGGCGGCTTCCCGACCGCCGACGGTCAGCCGTACGCCGACTTCTTCGAGGTGCGGGACGACGCCATGCCCTTCCCTGGCTGGGGCCCGTTCGAGGGGCCGGACGCCGCCGACCTCGACGACGGGGCCAGGCGGGAATTGGCGGCTGCCGCGATCCCCGTGCCCGCGGGCGTGTCCAGGGCAGTGGTGCGGCTGACGGGCGAAGGAAGGTTCGACGTCCCGGTCGTGGTCGTGTGCCCGGAGTTCACGCCCGCGCAGGCGCAGCAGTGGATCAACGCCGGCGACGTCCCGGAGCTCGCCCGGGCCAAGCACGTCGACTTCGCCGACATCGACTCAGGCCACTGGCCCATGGTGACCCAGCCCGCGGAACTGGCCCGGATCCTCGCCGCGGCGGCCGACGCGGCCTGACGGGACGGCCACGCGCGGTGGCATGTCGGCAGGGCGCGCCGGGGCGCCGGGGCGCAAAGCTTCTGCGAACCGACCGCGGCGATGTGCCACCGCATTCCGCGCCACCCCACCACGCGTGGCACTCCGCTACCGCGAACGACGACGAACCCCTGGCCGGATCGGCGGACGGTCGCGTGCGGCGCCCCTGCGACTTCTGCGGGCCCGCTGCTGTGAGCGCCGGCACCGGCGCGACGGCGTGTTGACGGACCGCGCTGACCAGGGGCTGCGCCCAGGAACCGCCCTACCGCCTGCGCTGACCGCGATGAACTCCCCGGACCGCCTGTCCGTGCGGTGCCATAGTCTGCGCTCATGACCAGCGCGGCGGTCGAGGAATACCTGTCACTGACCGAAACGATGATCGCCCAGCCCTTCCCGGAGGCGGACGTCCAGGATGCCGGCGGCTACGGCGGTCCGGGGTACCGGGTGCGGATCCTGCGGGCGAGCCAAGACTTCTGGGACGACCCGGACGGGCAGGCCTGGGAAAGGGCCGAGCGGGAGTTGCGGGCCGATCTCGAGGCCCTGGGCGCGACGTTCACGGAGCGCTGGGGCGAGCCGCGCGAAGTGGATCTGTGGCCGTGTCTGAGGGCCGGCTGCGAAGGCGAGGCGGTGCCCGAGCCGTACGCCTCACTCAGCGGGCACGTCGTGGGCGTGCGGGTGTGGCCCCTCCCGGAGAGGGGCCGGTGGCTCGGGCTCGCCGTCGGCCAGGAGGACAAGGAACTGCCGCTCGAACTGGTCGCGGTGGTCGCCGCGGGCTCGCCGCTCGATCGGCCCGGTCCGGTCGGCTGACCCAGGGCGGCGCTCGTCGTCACCTGCCGGGAAACACACGCGGCGGTGATACGCCAGTAGGTCCCCGCATGCTGCTTTTCCATTTCACGCGGCCGGGGCTGTGGCCGCTGATCTTGGCGGACGCGAAGATCAGGGCGACCTGGCCGCAGGAGATGGACGACCTGCCGTAACTGGCGCGGACGCACGGTGCGGATCACGGTGGAGGTGCCGGCGCCGCAGGCGCAGCGGTGGCGTGCCTGGGCGGGGATGAGGCTGCCCGCCGGATCCGCTGAGGCGCCGACGGGCAGCCGCTTCGACGGGCGTCCGGACGAGTGGTTCGTGGTGGAGCGGGCGATCCCTTCGGCGGAGTGGGTGTCGGTGATCGACCTGGGCGTGATGACGCACCTCTGGCCGCGTCCGTAGCCTCGTCGGCGCGCCGGTCACCAGGTCGTGGGGCCGGCGCCGCGCCATTCGACGAGGTCGCTGTCGTACAGGTCGCCCAGGCGCATGCGGAGCCCGGCGCGGCGTACCAAGGCGAGGACGTCACGGGGTCCGTAGGCGAGGCCGAGGATCCTGCCGTCGCACCGCACGCGGCGGCCGCCGCTGCCCGACGGCGGGTACACGATCACTCGGCATCGCACCGGCTCAGCCTGGCCCCGTCGGGGGGCTGACGCATCCTGGCGGAGTATCCGGACGCGCGCCCGGAGCCCGCGGGGCTTATCAATGGAGGGACACCAACAGGCCGGAGAGAGTGGCTGGGCATGCGCGTTGTCGTGGATCTCACCCGTTGCCAAGGCTATGCGCAGTGCGTGTTCCTTGCGCCGGACGTGTTCGAACTGCACGGTGAGGAGGCACTGCTGTACCACCCGGCGTTTCCGGACGACCAGTACGAACGCGTGCGGCAGGCCGCCGCGGCGTGCCCGGTCCAGGCGATCCTGGTCGGCGAGGAGGTGAGCGCCGGTGTCCGGTGACCTCAAGAAGGGCCGGATCGTCATCGTCGGCGCGTCCCTGGCCGGCCTGCGGGCCGCGGAGACGCTGCGCGACGAGGGCTTCACCGGTTCGCTGACCGTCGTCGGGGACGAGCCTCACCCGCCGTACGACCGGCCCCCGCTGTCCAAGCACGTGCTGCTCGGCAAGGTGCCGGCGGACGCCACCGGGCTGCCGATGCGCCGTGATCCGGACGCGGAGTGGCGGCTGGGGGTGCCTGCCACCGGGCTGGACCCGCTCGAGAAGCGGGTGCTGCTGGGGGACGGCACGTCGCTGCCGTTCGACCGGCTGCTGATCGCGACCGGGACGCGGGCGCGGCCCTGGCCGGTTCCCGAGGAGGCCGCCCTCGACGGGGTGTTCACCCTGCGGACCAGCGACGACGCCGCCGGCCTGGCCGAGCGGCTGGCCGCCGGGCCGCGCCGCGTCCTGGTGATCGGCGCGGGCTTCACCGGTTCGGAGATCGCCTCCGTGTGCCGCGAGCGCGGTCTGGAGGTCACGGTCACCGAGCGCGGCCCCGCGCCGCTGGTGGGCGCGCTCGGCGGGACGCTGTCCAAGCTCGCGGCCGCCATGCAGCGGGCACACGGTGTGGATCTGCGCTGCGGCGTGACCGTCACCTCGTTGCGCGGCAACGGCAGGTTCACCGGCGCGGACCTCTCGGACGGCACCCGCGTCGACGCGGACGTGTGCGTCGTCGCCATGGGCGCGGTCCGCAACGTCGAATGGCTGGCGGACTCGGGGCTGGCCGCGGGTCCGCGCGGGATCGCCTGCGACGCCGGGTGCCGGGCGTTCAACATGTACGGGATCGTCACGGACGACGTCTTCGTGGCCGGTGACGTCTCGCGCTTCCCGCACCCGCTGTACGAGTACCAGCTGCTCTCCCTGGAGCACTGGCGCAACGCGGTGGACCAGGCCGAGGTGGCCGCCCACAACATGATCAGTCCGGGGCCGTTGCGGCGTCCGCACCTCAGCGTCCCGACGTTCTGGTCGAGCCAGTTCGGCCACAACATCAAGTCGGTGGGTGTCCCCACCTTCTCCGACCAGGTGGTCATCGCCCAGGGCTCGCTGGAGGCGCGCCGTCTGGTGGTGGCCTACGGCTACCGCGGCCGGGTGACCGCGGCGGTCACGGTCAACATGGCCAAGTCGCTGGAGTACTACGAGCGCCTCATCGAGACCGCGGCCCCGTTCCCGCCCCCGCCGGGGGCGGCGGACCGGCGTGCGGCGGCCGAAGTCCCGGTCCCCTCCGATGTGCCGGACCCGAGCAGGCTCTCGCACGGTCCCACGGTCGCGCTCACCGGGTACCTGCCGGACCGGCGGCTGGTCCTGGCGAGGCCCACCGGGTGACCCACCCCCGCCCATCCACGAGGAGCCACCACGCATGACCGCCGAGACCCTGCTGGAACGGATCACCGACTACGCCAGCCGCCCCGACCCGTACCCGCTGTACGCGGAGCTCCGTGAGGCCGGGCCCGTGGTGCGGCAGACGGACGGCAGCTACCTGGTCGGCACCTACCACGAGGTCGTGGGCCTGCTCCACGACCCACGGCTCAGCGCGGACCCCCGCAACCGCACCACACCGGCCCCGCCGGCGTCGGACGAGACGCGGCACCTGCCGTTCCTGCGGCTGGACGACCCCGAGCACCACCGGCTGCGCACACTGGCCATGCGGCCGTTCGGCCCGCCCCACAGTCCCGGCCGGGTCGACGCCATGCGCGGCGAGATCGCCGGGATCACCCGGGAACTGGTCGACGGGCTCCGCGGCCGTGAGCACATCGACATCGTCGACGACCTCGCCTATCCCCTGCCGGTCACGGTCATCTGCCGGCTGCTCGGTGTCCCGCGCGAGGACGAGCCACGGTTCCGGGAGTGGACCGACCTGCTCGTCGCCTCCGCCGACATCAGCCCCGGCGAGGACAGTGCCGCCCGGGCCGAGGCGGGCCGCAAGGCCCGGATGGAGCTGGGCGCGTATCTGCTCGGCCTCGCGGACCAGCGCCGCGGCCGGCCCACCGGCGACCTGCTCTCGGATTTCGTCAACGAACCGGATCCGGAGCTGCGGCTCACCGATCAGGAGTTGACGCAGACCGCGATCCTGCTCCTCATCGCGGGGCACGAGACCACGGTCAACCTCATCACCAACGGCGTGCTCACCCTGCTGCGCCACCCGGACCAGTTGGAGCGGCTGCGTCAGGAACCGGAACTCATGCCGGAGGCGGTGGAGGAACTGCTGCGGTACGAGCCGCCGGTGCATCTGCGTGAGCGCATCCCGCTGGCCGACGTGGAGATCGCGGGCACCGTCGTCCCGAAGGGGACGTCCGTGATCCTCGGGCTCGCCTCGGGAAGCCGTGACCCCCTGCGGTTCCGGGACCCCGAAAGGTTCGACCCCACCCGCAAGGACAACGAGCACATCGGCTTCGGCAGCGGCATCCACTTCTGCTACGGTGCGCCGCTCGCCCGCATCGAGGCTCAGACGGCCCTCGGCGCGCTGCTCCCCGGCCTCGGCACCGCGACCTTGCTGCAGGACCCGCCTCCCTACCGCCGCAACGCCATGCTCCGCGGCCCCCGCCACCTCACCGTCGCGTTCTGAGGCGTTCGCCGACGCGGACGCGTACGCGTCGGCCTGGCCCCGAAGGGACGGGGGGTGACGCGCCGCTCCGCGTCCCGAACGCCGTGCGGCTGAAGGCCACGCGACTCGGCCGCGCCGCGGCGGGAACGGCGGTGGCGCGACCGCTGTCTGGTGACCGGAGTCTGCCCGCGTCGCCGGAGGCGGTGGCCTCAGGCCGTCGTGGTGCGGTGGCGGGCGCGGAAGGCGGCGGCCTTGACACGGTTGCCGCAGGTCCGCATCGCGCACCACTCGCGTCGGCGGCCGCGGGAGCGGTCGAGGTAGACCTGGGTGCACTCGGGGCGGGCGCATTCGCGCAGCAGTGCCCCGTCGACGCCGCCGATGATCTCGACCGCCTCGCGGGCGAGGGCGGCGAGGCCCTGTGAGGCCGAGCCGGAGCGGGTCGTGCCGTCGGGGGCGAGCTGCGTCACGACGGGAGCCCGTGCCGCGTGGCGGTTCACCGCGGCGACCGCTTCGGCGGGCAGCGGGCTGCCGTCGAGCCGCGCCTCGACCAGGGCGTAGATCGACTCCCGCAGTTCCAGGGCCGCCGCGACGTCCGACGCGTCGGAGCCGGGCTCGCGGTCGAGCATCCGGGACTCGACGAACCAGGAGTCGAGGTCCGCGGGCGCCGCGAGCATCTCCGTGGGCACCGCATTGCGTCGTGCGCGCAGCGTGCCCAGGAAGTCGAGGGCGAGTGTCCCGCAGGGAAAGGCATGCTTCACATCACCATCCTAACCGGTGATTCTGGATTCGTCACTGGCTTGACAGGTGATTTCACTCCGTGCGACCGTCGTCACCGTTCAGAACGGTTACTTACTGATGTGGGGGACGCCGCAATGGCCGTCGTACGTTTTCACCTGATCTCCTCGCTCAGCCCGTCCGAGGCCCTGGCGGTCCTCACCGACTTCGGTCCCGCCCGGGCCCGGAACTGGCCCACCATCGACGCCGAGCACCTCACCGTCCACTCGATCGGCGACACCTGGGCCGAGGTGACCGAGGGCACCGCGTCCGCCTGGGAGCGGGCGCGCTACGACTGGGACGCCGAGGAGGGGAGGGTCACCATCGTCACGCACGACTCGAAGGTGTTCGGGCCCGGTGGCGGATGGATCTTCCAGCTCACCCCCGAGGGGGACCGCACCCGGATCGACGTCGAACTCACCCGCACCCCCGGCACGCTCAAGGGCAAGCTCCTCGCGACGCTGCTCCCCGTCGCCGCCGGGTCCCTGCGCAAGTCCTACCGGCAGCCCTTCAAGGCCGTGTGACCCTTCGGCGCCGGCCCGGGCGGCGTTGACCCCGGCGCCGTCAGTCCGAACCCCCGCCGCCTCCGCCGCCGCAGCCGAGGCCGCCGCCGAAGTGGTCGGCGAAGTGGCCGGTGTGGTCCGCGCCGCCGTCGAAGCCGTGGCTCGCGCCGTCGTCGGGGTGGTCGGCGCGCCGGCGCAGGAACTCGTGCCGGCCGAACGGGAACAGGCCCTCGTCCGCGACCGCTCCCCGGCCGATCAGCCCGGCCTCACCGGTGAAGGCCGGGACGAGCGCGGTCAGCGCCGGGTCGCCGTGGAGCGCGATCGCGAGCAGGATGTCCTCCTCCGCGAGCCCCGCGCGGTCCTGGGGCATCGGTGTGTTCCGCCGCAGGTCCGCGACATACCGGCGGGCGGCCCGGGTCGGGCTGAGGCGCACCAGGCGCAGCAGCCCGGCCCCGGCCAGCTCGGCGCGCATCCGGGACAGCGCCTTGCGCACGACCGCGCGGTCGAGCAGCTCCCTGATCCCCGCCGGCCGGTAGAGCCCGACGCGTATCGCCTTCTCCAGCGGGTGGCGGTGCGGCGGCGGGTCCGTCTGCTCCGGGGAGACCTCCCGGCGCAGGGTGCCCGGCCGGCCGGACTCCACGGCTCCGCGCAGGTGCAGCGCCACCACGGCGACCGTCACGGCGGCTCTCGGGCCACCGCGCAGCAGCGCGATCTCGTGCGGTTCCAGCCGGACCGCCGTTGCCTCGTCCATGACGTCTCCCCCCACTGCCTGTGCCGGGCACGTGCCCATCACCGGGGGTGGTCGAAGCCTGCCGGAGCCGGGTTCAGAGGGGGATTTGAGGGTGTCGTAGCGGCCGTACGGCCGGTGATGCAGGTGCGTCACCGGCCGTACGGGGGCGACCGGGACCGGCCAGCCGGGTGCGGAGGGTGGCAGCGAAGTCCTCGGCGCGGGACAGTTGCACGCGCAGCTCCTCGATCTTGCCGGCGGCGGCCTCTTCATAAGCGCGCACACGGTCCAGGAGCGCCTCGCGCTCCTCGCCGTGGGGCGGGTCCGCGGCGTCGAGACGGTCGATGGCCTCGAGCAGGTCGCGCATCTGGTCCAGGGTGAAGCCGAGCGGCTTCATGCGGCGGACGACCATGAGCCGGGCGACGTCGGTCTCGGTGTAGAGGCGGAAACCGCCCTGCGAGCGCGCGGACGGGGCGACCAGGCCGGTCTCCTCGTAGTGGCGGATGGTGCGCAGCGACAGTTCGGTCCGTGCGGCGACCTCGCCGATCTGCATGTGCCTGCCGTCCACTGCCGTGGCCTGCCCTTCCTTCACCGGCCGGCGCGGCGTCGACCGCGCACGCCCTCCCCGATCCCTACCCTAACGTTAGGGTAGAGTCGCCGGAGCGGGCCACGTCGGCCCGCGCGCTGCCGTGTCGGGGCCGATGAAGCCCCCGGCGGAGACCTCGAACCGTGCGGGGGACGTACGCCCGCGTGCCGCTCGTCCATGGTCCCGGCCGCCCGCGGGTGCCGTCCCGGCCCCCGCGCCCTTCCCGCGCTCCCCCACCCGTCCACGGGGGCGTGCCCGAACACGACAGGTTCCCGTTCCCTTGTCCTCTTCCGCCGATTCCGCCGATACCGCCGATACCGCCGTGTCCGCCGTGGCCTCGCCCGCCGCACTGATGCGCGCCCTGCGCCCCGACTGGCTCACCGACCCCAAGGTGTGGCGCACCGAGGTGCTGGCCGGTCTGGTGGTCGCCCTGGCGCTGATCCCCGAGGCCATCTCGTTCTCGGTCATCGCCGGCGTCGAACCGGCGATCGGCCTGTTCGCCTCCTTCACCATGGCGGTGACCATCTCCGTCGTCGGCGGACGCCGCGCCATGATCTCGGCCGCGACCGGTGCCGTGGCCCTGGTCATCGGCCCGCTCAACCGCGAGCACGGGCTGGGTTACCTCGTCGCGGCCGTCATCCTGGCCGGTGTCTTCCAGATCGTCCTCGGCGCGCTCGGGGTCGCGAAGCTCATGCGCTTCGTGCCGCGCTCGGTCATGGTCGGCTTCGTCAACGCGCTCGCCGTCCTGATCTTCGTGGCACAGGTCCCGGAGATGCACGACGTGCCGTGGGCGGTCTATCCGCTCATCGCGGCGGGCCTGGCGCTCATGGTCTTCTTCCCGAAGGTCACCAGGGTGGTCCCCGCCCCTCTGGTCTCCATCGTGATCCTGACCGTCATCACGGTCGCCGCCGGGATCGCCGTGCCGACCGTGGGCGACAAGGGCGCCCTGCCCTCCTCACTGCCCGTGCCGGGCCTGCCCGACGTGCCGTTCACCGTGGACACCCTCACCACCGTCGCCCCCTACGCGCTGGCGATGGCCCTGGTCGGCCTGATGGAGTCGCTGATGACGGCGCAGCTCGTCGACGACATCACCGACACCCGCTCCTCCAAGACCCGCGAGTCCATCGGGCAGGGCGTCGCCAACATCGTCACCGGCCTCTTCGGCGGCATGGGCGGCTGCGCCATGATCGGCCAGACGATGATCAACGTGAAGGTCTCCGGCGCCCGCACCCGCCTGTCCACCTTCCTCGCCGGCACGTTCCTGATGGTGCTCTGCATCGTCTTCGGTCCGGTCGTCTCCGACATCCCCATGGCCGCCCTGGTCGCGGTGATGGTGATGGTCTCCTTCGCGACGTTCGACTGGCACTCCGTCGCGCCGAAAACGCTGCGGCGGATGCCCGCCGGGGAGATCGCCGTCATGGCCATCACCGTCGTGGTCGTGGTCGCCACCTCCAACCTGGCCATCGGCGTCGTCGTCGGCTCCCTGACCGCGATGGTCGTCTTCGCCAGGCGGGTCGCCCACCTCGCGGACGTCACCGCCGTCACCGGCCCCGACGGCACGAGCGTCGTCTACTCCGTGACCGGCGAGCTGTTCTTCGCCTCCTCCAACGACCTGATCGGCCGGTTCCGGTACGCCAGCGACCCGGACAAGGTCGTCATCGACCTGTCCGCCGCCCACATCTGGGACGCCTCCTCCGTCGCCGTCCTCGACGCCATCGAGACCAAGTACGCCCAGCGCGGCAAGACGGTCGAGATCACCGGCCTCAACCAGCCCAGCGCCGCGCTCCACGGCAAGCTCACCGGCGAACTCACCAGCCACTGACCGCCCTCGGCCGTCTCGACCGGTACGGGAGAGACCCCCGGGGCCGGTGATGCGCGGGTAAGGAAATGTGCCGGGGGAATTGCCTTGGGGCGTTCCCTTAAGGCAGGCTGTCGGCCCAGTCAGGCCCCGTCCTCCGCACACCCGTACGTACGCGCGTACGGGCACCGGAGTGGGCGGCGGGCACGATCGCGTCCGGGAGGTCACCGAACGGGCCACGCTGGAAGGAAACCGTGTGAGCCGGATCTCGGTCCGGGGGATCGCGGTGGCTTCGGCCACGGCGGTCACCTCCGTGGGCGCCGTCGTCGGTGTCGCCTCGAGCAGCCAGGCGAGCGTGCAGCCCGTCGCCGCCACCGACTCCACGGTCCTCGGGGACATACCCGCCGGCCAGCGGGTCCAGCAGGCCTCCCTGACGCAGCAGGTGCAGGCGCAGTCCGACGCCGCCGACGCCGGCGCCAGGAAGTCCGCGGAGCAGGCCGCGCGCAGGCAGGCCGCCAAGGACGCCGCCGACCGCAAGGAGGCGGCGTCGAAGGCCGAGGCCGACCGCAAGGCCAAGGCCGCCGCCCGCGCCGCGCTGGTCGTGAAGGCCTCGTACACCGTGGCCGAAGTCCAGGCGATGGCGCAGGGGATCATCGGTGACGCCTCGCAGTACCAGTGCTTCTCCAACATCGTGACCCGTGAGAGCGGCTGGAACTACACCGCGACGAACGCCTCTTCCGGCGCCTACGGCCTCGTCCAGGCCCTGCCCGGCTCCAAGATGGCCTCCGCGGGCGCCGACTGGCGCACCAACCCCGGCACCCAGATCAAGTGGGGCCTCAACTACATGAACAGCCGGTACGGCAGCCCCTGCGGTGCCTGGTCGTTCTGGCAGGCCAACCACTGGTACTAGCCTCGTCCGGGCGGCCGTTCCGCTCGGGCTCACCGCGCCGCCGGCCCGCGCCCGTCCGGTCACCGCCGGATGGACCCCGCCAGGTCCGTGACCGCGCGAAGCCGGCTTTCGGTGCGGCGACGCACGTCCCGGACGAGTTCAGCGACACCGGCGACGCACCGCCTCGCGGTCGGGGCCGCACCGGGCCCGGACGGCGTGCCAGGCGCCTGGGCAGGGCGCCAGGGCGTGCGGGTACCGCTCGTCAGCCGGCGCTGCGGTGCACGCGGCCCGGGCAGGGGCGCGAGCCGTCGTGGCGCACTCCGGCGCGCACGGTGACGGGATCGGCGCCGAGGCCGGCCGCCGCGTGCTCCGGGGCTGCCGGCAGGCCGCCCGCGGCGGCAAGGCCAGGATCGAGGTCGCGGTTGACGCGCCCAGTGTGGCGCCACGGCACCGCGTGGGAAACACCGGGACGGCCCCCGACGGCCCCGGCCCGTCCGTGCCGGGGCCGTCGGGTCGGGCCGGCCGCCCGTCAGCGCAGCGACTCGGGCAGGTCCTCACGGTGGACGATGCCCAGGCGCTGCGTGGCGCGGGTCAGGGCCACGTACAGGTCGCTGGTCCCGAACGCCGCCGGTTCCACCACCAGGACGTGGTCGAATTCGAGCCCCTTGGCCTCGCGGGGGCCGAGCAGCACCACGGGCCGGGTGAGGTCGGGCTCGGCGCCGGCCGTGACGCCGTCGAGCGGGGCGGCGATCTCCTCGTGCAACGCGCGCGGCGCGATCACCGCGAGGCGCCCCTCGTCGGGGGTCAGCTCCGCGACGGCCTGCGCGACCGCGCCGGCCAGATCGGCGCCGCAGTGCCGCGTCCACGGCTTCTCGCCGGTGGAGCGCACTGACCGGGGCGGCTCGAAGGCGGGGTCCTCGCCGCGTACGACCTGCGCGGCCAGGTCCATGATCTCCGCGGGCGTACGGTAGTTGACGCCGAGCCGCACATGCTCGAAGCGGTCGCCGACGTACGGCCGGAGGATCTTGTCCCAGGACCCGACGCCCGCCTCCTCCGAGGTCTGCGCCGGATCGCCGACCAGGGTCAGTGAGCGCGTCGGGGACCGGCGCATGAGCAGGCGCCACGCCATCGGCGACAGCTCCTGCGCCTCGTCGACGATGATGTGCCCGAACGCCCAGGTCCGGTCGGCGGCGGCCCGCTCGGCCGCGCTGCGGTGGTCGGCCTCCTCCTGCCGGTCGGCCATCCGCTCGGCGTCGATGATGTCGTGGGCGGCCAGGACCTCGGACTCCGCGTCCTCGAACTCGAAGGACTCCGAGCCGCGGGACACCTCCAGGACGCCCTGCGCGTAGGCGATCTGCTCCTGGCGCTCGGCCTCGGCGGCGGCCCGCGCGGCGCTGTCGTCGACGCCCAGCAGTTCGGCCGCCTCGTCGAGGAGCGGCACGTCGGCCGGGGTCCATTCGCCGTCGCCGGGGGCGCGGCGGATGGCCTCGGCGTCCTCGTCCGGCAGGTACACCGGCTCGGCCAGGTAGTCGGCGAGGAACTCCTGCGGGGTGAGCATCGGCCACAGCTCCGCCACGGCCGCCCGCACCTCGCCGCTGGCGGCGATGCCCTTGCCGAGCTGCGCGATGTCGTCCGGGCCGAGGAAGTTGGGACCGCCGTACGGGTCCGCGCCGATGCGGTCGGCGAGCTGCGCGGTGAGGGTGTCGATGACGTGGAACGCGAAGTACGGCCGGGCGAGGTTGTGCGGCAGGCGCGTCTCGCGGGCGGCCTCCCGGGCCTGGTAGGCGATCTCCCAGTCCAGGACGAGTTCGCCGTCGTCGTGCGGGATGATCATCGGCGCGCCGGGCTCGGGCAGTGCCTGGCGGTCGCGCAGGGCGAGGGCCAGCGCCTCGGCCATGCCCGCGGCGCCCTTGACGGCCGCTGCGCGCGTGGTGTCGGTGCCGCGTGCGTGGACGCCGGGGAAGAGCTCGGCCTGCGTGGCGAGCATGACGCCGGTCTCGCCGAGGGCGGGCAGCACCTCGCCGATGTAGCGCAGGAAGGCCGGGTTGGGGCCCACGATCAGGACCGCGCGCTTGGCCAGCAACTCACGGTGCTCGTACAGCAGGAAGGCCGCCCGGTGCAGCGCGACCGCGGTCTTGCCGGTGCCGGGTCCGCCCTCGACGACGAGGACGCCGCGGTGCGGGGCGCGGATGATGCGGTCCTGGTCGGCCTGGATGGTCCGCACGATGTCGGCCATGCGGCCGGTGCGCGCCGAGTTGAGGGCGGCGAGCAGCACGGCGTCGCCGGTGCGGTCCTCGAAGCCGCTGCGGTCGTCGTCCTCGAGGTCGAGGATCTCGTCGTGCAGTTCGGTGACCCGGCGGCCCTCGGTGGTGATGTGCCTGCGCCGGCGCAGACCCATGGGCGTGTGCCCGGTGGCGAGGTAGAACGGCCGGGCGACCGGTGCGCGCCAGTCGATGAGGAGGGGCGTGTGGTCGATGTCGTCCTCACGGATCCCGATGCGGCCGATGTGGTGCGCGGCACCGTCCCGCAGGTCGATCCGGCCGAAGCACAGCGAGCCGTCGACCGCGTTGAGGGCCGCCAGCAGCCCGGATCGCTCGGCGACGAGGACGTCGCGTTCGAGCCGGGCCTGCATGCCGGTGCCGACCGGGGACAGCGCGTCGTCGACGCGCTGGGCGGCGACCCCGCGCAGCGTGTCGACCCGCCCGTAGAGCCGGTCGATGAATTCCTGCTCCTTCTGCAGTTCGACGCTTTCGCGAGTTGACACATTCGCTCCCTGTCGGATATGCTGTTTCTAGTGGCCCCCATTGAGGGGCCGTTTCTGTGCGCGCACAGAAACACTCAATATACGTGAGGGAATCCTCGCTCCGCAATTGCGGAACGGGGATTTTCTGCGTCTCGCGGCGGGACGTGGGCCTCGGCGCTGCGCCGGGGCGGGCGGGACGCCCCTCCGGCGGGCGAGGGCGGCAAAAAGAAAAGGAAAGGGGCTCGTCCGGCCCCAATCCGTTCCCGACGTACAGCGCCCCGGGGGTCTTGCGGCAAGGCCCCGGGAGTACCGAGGAATCGCCCACCGCAACCGGAATTCGGGGCGCGGGGAGAAACGAAGTGCGTGTGCTGTCGTCGACGTACGGGACACCGGAGGCCGTCGCACCGCTGGTGGCGACCGGGACGCCGCCGGCCGCGGCCGGAGCGATGGCCGGCACCAGGGGACTGCGGGACCCGAAGCGGCAGGCCCGCCCCGTCCAAGGGCCGGGACGGTGTTCGCCTATGATCAACGCCCGCTGGACGGACGATCGAAGCGGGGGTGGCAGATGACGTACCGGCGCGCGGCGATACCGGTCCTGACCGGGGGGCTGCTGCTCACGGCGCTGCTGTGGTGGGCGGGGGCGAGCGCGCACGCGCTGAACCTGCCGGGCGCCGTCGACATGCTCGGCGGGCGGGCGGCCGCGGAACTCGGGACGTGGCTGACCCCCTGGTCGTAGGGAGGAACGCCGTCTCGCGCTGGACGACCCCGATCTGCCCGAGGAGGCCCTGAGGGCACTGGCCCGCGACCCGGACCTGCGATGGGCGGCGGCCCGGCATCCGCGGCTCCCCGTACCGCTGCTCCGGGAGCTGCTCGACGACCCCGGCACGACCCGCTTCGCCGCTTGCAACCCCGGTCTGCCCGCCGAGGACATGCGCCGGCTCCTCGACGGCGCCGGCGTCCCCGCCTTCCAGCCGCTGCTGCCGCGGCCCCTGCCACCGCCCGCGTCGCGCCCACTGTCAGGGGTGTCACTCCACTGCCGGGGCCTGATGTCCGCGGTGTTGGAGCAGGCGGACAAGCTCGTGGCGGGTGGCCGCCAGAACCACGCGGTCATCAGGCTGGAGAACGTATCAGGGGTGCAGGTCCCAGGCCAGTTCCGGCTCACGGGAAGGAAAATCATGGTAGTTGCCGGCCGCGAGGTCCGGGCGTCGGTCGGGCGGAGCCGCCAGGTCGAGTGCGAGTACCCGCCATTCGCCGGGGTGGAAGGCATCACGGATGGTGTGTCCCTCCAGCTCGACGTGACCGCGCACTTCCACAGCGGCAAAGAGGAGAACCTGGCGTTCCACCGGGATGGCGCCGAGGATCTGACGCCCCATCATGGCGTCGGCGAACGCGGGCGCCACCAGGGTGGAGACGCTGCGGCTGCGCGTCGTGGCTTCGGGATAGGAGTCCCGCAGCGCACGGTAGACGGTGGAGGCGAAGTCATCGTCGAACAGGCGCATCGCTACGCGCAGCGCTGGGGCGGCCTCGCGTGCGTACAGGGCGGCTTCGAGGTTGGTGGTGTCGTCGCTGGTGAGCGCCATCAGCGCACGACTGCCGGCGATGCGGGCGGCTTCCATGACGCCTTCTTGCGTGGCGTCCCCGATGACGACCGGCACGCGGCGTGCACGGGCCGTGGCCACACCTCGGGCCTCGGGGTCCCGCTCGATGCAGACGACGTCGATGCCGAGCGCATACAGCTGGTCCAGGACCCGGCTGCCGACCTTGCCCAGGCCGACCAGTACGACGTGTCCGGACAAGCCGCGGGGCGGCAGCCTCAGGGCTGAGGCGGTACGGAAGGCCCCCAGCGTCTCCAGCACGATCGCGAAGAGCACCGGCAACAGCGCCATGCCGGCGAGTCCGGACAGTAACTGGAGGACCTGACGGGCGGGGCGCTCGTCCACGGCTGGATCGTTGATGTTGAGGACATCCAGCAGCGAAAGATACGCCGCGTGCGGAGGGGAGCCGCCGATGACATGCCAGGTCATGGCGGCGAAGATCACCTGCAGGGCGACGAGTCCGGCAGCGGCGTGCCACAGCCGCGGGGAGAACAGTTCACGCAGCGGCGGAGCCGCCTGCCGGCGTCGCCGGGCGGCCGGCTCCTCCGCTTGCCTGCTGATGGCTTCGAGCACCACGCGGCCGTGCACTCCGGTCGCCGCCTGGACGGTTTGATCGTCGGGCAGCAGTTGCGCGCCGCCGGTGCCGAGGCTGCCGGCTTCTCCGTCCGGATCAGACCGGGAGTCAGACAGCACAGCCAGGGTGCACAGCGCAGGTGGGCGGCGCAAGCCATCGTTTTCACTGTTCAAGGGCCGCTCGGCAGCACGCAGGAGCAGTCCGTCGGCCTGGACGACCTTACTGCTCCCCACCACGGCGGCCGCCACCAGCGCCGGGGCAGCGGTGTCGACATCGGACAGGACGGTGGTGGAGGCGTCGAGCTCCGAAGGCCTCAGGTGGGGAGAGCGCGCCGCGGCGGCACGCTCCAGCAACTCCTCCAGATGGCGCCCCAGCTTGCGGTTGTACATGCGGATCACCAGGCGGACGTCCGGGTTCATGCGCCGGGCTCGTAAGGCAGCGTGGATGTTGGTCTGGTCGTCCTCGTACGCCAGCGCCAGCGCCACCGCGAAATGCACCCCCGCCTCATGCAAGGCGGCCTCGACCGGGTCGGCGGCCTCCATCACACGCACCCCGTGACGAGGCGTCAACTCGACGATCTGCGGTCCGTGGTTGCGGCGCAACGACGGCAGGACCACGGTGACGTGCGCACCGTAGAGGCGGCCAGTTCGTGGGCGAGCCGGTGTACGAGCGCGTCGTCGCCGCAGATGACCATGTGTCCTGGAGACGGATGCTGAGCCTGGCTGGGGAAGATGTGCACGCCCGTACCTTCCCTGATCTCCGCTCGTGGGGTCCAGCTGCTGCCTGACATCTGCCCTGTATCGCGCGCGAGCCAGAAACGGGAGAAACCATGGGTGCCGCATGCGTCTTCGCCACGCGCTGAGCTGGTCGAACCGGCGCCGCGGACGCCAAGCAGTCAGCCGCCGCCGCACCTTCCTGCCTGCGGCCTGGTGGCACGATCGGGGGCGGTCTCCGTGAGACCGCCCCCCGTACGACCGACGTCCCGCTCCACTCCCGCCACCCGGCGAAGGACAAGGCCGGACAGCGGGTTCCTGGTGGAGTGCCGGCCGGACAACGCCCCTGGCGACCGGGCGATGCACCCGGTCGCCACAAGGGACTTCACTGCGGCGGCGTGGAAGGCGGGGCTAGAGCGAGCCGCGCTTCACGTGACGGAGCAGGAGGAATCCCGCGATCGCGAGGACCGCTCCGAGGCCGGCCGGCCACAGGTTGGTCCCGGTGTCGGCCAGCCCGCCGTTGATCGCTTGCTGGCCCGCCTGTCCCGCGGGGCTCGGGGCGAACCCGCCGGGGGCGGGGGTCTGCCCGGGCGCCGCCGACTGCTCTTGGCCCTGCTGCCCGCCCTGTTGCTGGCCCTGCTGCTCGCCGTGGTGCTCGTGGCCGCCGGCGGGCGGGGTGGCGGTGTCGCCCTGGTCCGCCGGAGGTGTGGAGTCGGCCTTGGGCGTCACCGTGACGGGAGCGTCGGGGGTGTCACCGCCTCCGTTCTGGTCGTCGTCCGGGGTGTCCGCCGGGGGCTGCTCGGCACCGCCGTTGTCGTCGCCGTTGCCGGGCTGCTCGGTGCCGCCGTTGTCGTCGCCGTTGCCGGGCTGCTCGGTGCCGCCGTTGTCGTTGCCGTTGCCGGGCTGCTCGGTGCCGCCGTTGTCGTCGCCGTTGCCGGGCTGCTCCGCACCGCCGTTGTCGTCGCCGTTGCCGGGCTCCTCCGCGCCGTCGTCGCCGGCGCCGCAGGTGCGACCCTGGTTGATGCAGTCGGCCACCTGCTGCATCAGGCCCTCGTCGAAGATGTTGATGAAGTCGCCGTGGTCGGTGATCGGCTTGTGCAGGTTCTCGGGGAAGGAGTCCACCGCGAACAGCGGCACAGTCTTCCCGCCGTCCTGGAGGCTCGGCGCCTTGACGTCGTACACGATGCGCTGGACCAGCTGCGGGATGGCCTTGAAGCCTTGCGGGCAGTTGCCGCCCGCGTCGGCGAACGCGACGTGGGTTCGGTGGTTGGCGCTGTCGACGTTCTGCCCGTCCCAGCAGCTCTGGAAGCGGAAGGTGCGGACCACGTCGCTGCCGTCGGGGCAGAGCGGGTACTTGTCCTTCAGCTGCCGGTCCTCGAGACCGGTACAGCTCCAGGACGCGTTGGCGTTGGCCGGCCCGTTGACGAACGCCTTGGCGTCGCCGGTGATGATCCGCAGCAGGCGCGGCATAGGCGTGACCTTGCTGACGCGGTTGCCGACGAAGGTGAGCGTGACCTGCTTGGGGGTCACGATCTTCCCGGCGTTGCCCTCGGTGCCGCCGCCGGGCGCCTGGGCGTCCCGCTCCACGGTGCCGTCCTGCACGCGCAGCACGGGCCAGTAGTACGAGGACTTGTCGCCCTGGTCCTTGCAACTGGTCTCCGCCTTGGCCAGGTCGTCGATGGTGGCGAGCCCGTTGTTGGACTGGTTGCCGATGTAGTCGTGGAAGTGATGGGCGCCGTTGGTCACGCCGGGCGCGACGATGATGTTGTCGGAGTTGAACAGGCCGTTGGCGTTGACACCGCATTCGGAGGAGAACGTGCCGGAGGAGGCGTCCGACGGCTGCGGGCCGCGCGGGGCGTTCGGGCTCACGCTCATGATGTCGGCGAAGTCCGCCGCGACGGGGCCGTTGCCGCCCTGCCCGGCATTGGCCTGACCGCCGCCCTGGTCGCCGGGGGCGCCCTGGCCGGCCTGGCCGTTCTGGCCGCCGTCGCCCGTGGACGGCTGCGGACTGCCCTGCTGCCCCTCCTGGCCCTGCCGGCCCTCCTGGGCGTCGGCGGCGCGGACCGTGCACCCCGCGAGGCCCTCGACACCCTGCGGGGGGTCCCCCACCCGGTCGATGGCCTGCAGGATGCGCGCGATCGTCGCGGCGCGCTTGTCCTTCAGCGGGCCCAGTATCGCGTTGTCGACGAAGCCGGGGTCCTGCTGCTGGGCTGCCGACGTCTCCTTCAGCCGTTGGTAGGCCTCCGCTATCTGGCTGTCCAGCAGGGCGAGTTCCTTGTCGACGTCCTCCTTCGCCTGTTCGGGCACGGAGGTCAGTTGCGTGCCGACGTCGGGGCAGTCGACCGTGAGCGCCTGGCCCGCGGAGGTCGTCCGGGCGGTCTGGCCCGACGAGTCACCCTCGGTCGCCGAGGCGAAAACGTTCGCCGTGACAAGGACTCCGCCTCCCAGCATCAGGGCGACGGCCACAAAGGTGCCGCTACGTGTACCGGTAGCACGTCTGCGCGAATTGCGTACCAAGGAAACCCTCCTGCGCGCCTGATGATTGGCGGCCTGAACACGACAAGCCGCCGATACATACGGAGCCCACCCCCGGAGTGTTCAACCGCCCCGGGAATGCACAGGAGTTACGGGTCAAGGCCGGTTCCGCCCAGGCCGGGTCCGGTGGCCCCCACGCCACCGGGCGCGGCCGGCGCGCGCCTCACCAGGTGTGGGCCACGTCGACCACCAGGCGGTCGGACAGCTGGAACACCCGGAACGGCAGCCGGGCCCGGACCCCCAGACCCACCTGCGTGTCACCCTCGAAACTCGACGCGAACCTGGCGTCCCGGAAGGTCCGGTAGCCGGTCAGGTCGACCCCCGGCAGCGTCCGCCCCGCCCGGCCCGGGTAGGTCGCGGCACCGGTCTGCGGGTCGTACGAGGGGGCGGCGACCCTGATCTCGATGATCGCTCCGCCGGAGACCGGTATGACCCGGCCCGAGCCGTCCTGGTGGACGGCGGCGACGTACCGCACGGTGTAGCCGATGGTGTCCGTGCCCGCGGTGGGCACGTCGAACACCACGCGGTCGTAGCACTCGTGGCGGCCGGTCCTGATGTCGGTCAGCGGCCCGAAGTCGGCGTCGGTGGCGGACTTCGGGAGGCTGCCCCAGCCCGTCGGGCACGCCGCCGCGGGCGCCGCGGCCACGGTGGGCGCCGCCACGGCCATCCCCGCACCCGTCATCACCAGGGCGGCCAGCACCGCCCCGTATCGTTTCGCACGCATGGTTCCCCCTTGCATCGCGGCTCCTGCTTTCTCGTCATGTACGACATGCCGGGCAAGGGTTTGGTTGTGTGGAGCCGCCCCGAAAATATCCGCCGGCACTCGCCGCGTGGGTCGCGCTCGCGTCAGCCGGCGACACGGGGGAACGCCGTTCCCAGGACCTGCGTGACCGTGGCGAGGGTGGCCTCCGACGGTTCGCGCAGGCACACGTTGACGCGTACCTCGAAGGGCTTGCCGTACGGGGCTGCGCGACCGCTCCCCCAGGCGACGATCTCCGTGTCGCCCCTCAGGATCCGGCAGTTCTTCCCGGCGCGTACCGGCTCGCCCATCCGCAGCGGCGTCGCCAGGCCGGCCTTACCCGTCACGGCGGGCCGGAACGACAGCAGCACCCCGCCTTCCTCCAGAGCCTTCAGTGGCACGCAGGCGGGGAGCGCGTCATCGGCCAGGTCGGGGCAGAAGCCGCGTGACGGGCGGCTCAGGGGCTGTGAGGAGACGAAACCCGTCGCCGTGGCGCGGTCGTCGACGGACAGACTGTGCCAGCTTCGCGGTACCTGCAGGATCAGTCCGGCCCCGTGCAGGAGACGGACCGTCTTGAGGAGCCGCGTGGTGCCGGCCGGGGGCGTCGCGGTGGGGAGGGCACGCTGCCGCTCGGGGGCCGCGGCCGCCGGCTGTACGTCACCCGGTGGCCGCAGCCCCGGTACGAGGGCCACGCAGGCCACGACGGCGGCCACCGCCGTGGCCGCCCCGGCCGCTGCCGCACGGCGCCTCCGGCGACGCTGCACACGCCGCCGGATCTGCCTCATGCGGTCGGCGGGCGTCGCGGGCTGCGGCACCCCGTCGCGCAGGAGGCGGCGCAGCGCCTGTTCCGTCTCGTGCCACTGCTCGTCAGGCGCGGCGCGCATGTTCCTCACTCCCAATCCACCCGCCGAGACGTCCCCGCGTCGACCGGCGCCTCACGTACGTGCACCCCGGGCTCTCCCCGGAGTTTCTGTGCCGCCCGGTCCGGACCTCCGCGAACCGCGTACGACGGGCCCCTGCCATCGCGCTCCTGTCCCGGTTGAACTCCTCACCCCTGTTCCAACCAGGTGGGGCGCCGTTCGGTTGCCCGCGGAACCGGAGCCGTCCCACCGGCTCCCCCCCGATGGACAGGCGCGACCCGTGGTCGGGGCCGCCGTCCGCCGCCTCGCCGGCCGCGTGTGGAGGGAGACCGCCGACCTGTGGGTCTGCTGCTCTTCCCGCGCGGCAGATGCAGACGCCGTACGGCTCGTGCGTCACGGGTGCACGAAGGCCGTGATCCGCTCCGGAACGCAGAAGCCCGCGGCGCAGGCCGGGCACGTGGTGCGGCCGAACAGGTGGGTCGGCCGCCGGCAATGATCGCAGCCGCCCTCGTCTGAAGGGCGGGCGGACGCCGCCATGACGAGCCGGCCCGGCCGGCGGCGCCGCCCCGCCGTCCGGGGTACCGGGACGGCGGGGCGGGGCGGCGGGGCGGCGGGGCTCAGGCCTCGGTCACTCCTCGCTCACTCCTCGGTCGGGCCGAGGTCGGGGGTGTCGCGCAGGTCGGCCGTCGCGCGGGCGGTCGCGTGGAGTTCCAGCACCACGAGTTCGTTGGTGCCGGCGCGCAGGACCGGTCCGGGGACGTAGAGGCGGCGCTGGGGGCCTCGGGACCAGTGGCGGCCGAGGGCGAAGCCGTTGATCCAGGCGTTGCCCTTGGTCCAGCCGGTGAGGTCCAGGTACGTGTCGGCGGGCTGCTCCACCTCGAACTCCCCGCGGTGGAAGGCGGGTCCCACGGGCTGCGGGCCGCCGGTGGTGAAGGTCAGGCCCGACAGGTCGTCCAGGGGCAGGGGCCTGCTGCTCCAGCCGGTCAGTTCAATGCCGCCCGCGGTGACGGTCCCGGTGAGGCCCTTGCGGTCGTGGATGCCCTGCCCGTAGTTGACGCGGCCCTGGTTCTCGACGAGGACGGTCAGAGTGGCTCCGCCGGCGGGCACGGTGACGGCCAGGGCGCTCTCGTGCAGTTCGCGTTCGAGGACGCCCGCCGGGGCGCCGTCGAGGAAGACCTGCGCCCGGTCCGCGATCCCGGCGAAATGCAGCAGGGCCGGGCCCGGCTCGCGCAGCGCGGTCTCGTACAGCACAAAGCCGAAGTCCTGGCCGAGTTCCTCCATGGTCAGCGGGCGCGGCCCGGTCACCGCCTCGCCGAGGCGGTCGGCGGAGCCGAGCAGCGGGGCGCTGCCGGTGAGCGGGACGCCGAGGAGGTTCAGCTTCTTGGACGGCTCGGGCAGGGGCTCGCCGGGGACGGTGGTGTGCCGGGCGAGCACGTCGCGGAAGGCCAGGTACTTGGGGGTGATGTCGCCGGCCTCGTCCAGGGGCGCGTCGTAGTCGTAGGAGGTGATGGTGGGCCGGTAGGTGTGCTTGTCGTTGGCGCCGTTGGTGAAGCCGAAGTTGGTCCCGCCGTGGAACATGTACAGGTTGACGCTGGCGCCGGCCGACAGCATTTCGTCGAGGTCGGCGGCGGCGGACGCGGCGTCGCGGACGACGTGCACGCCGCCCCAGCGGTCGAACCAGCCGTTCCAGAACTCCGTGCACATCAGCGGCCCGTCGCCCTGGTGCTCGCGCAGCGCGGCCAGGCCCTGCGCGGGGCGACTGCCGAAGTTGACGGTGCCGAGGACGCCCGGGAGGCTGCCGCGGGCGAGGTCGGCGGGCTGGTCACAGGTGAACAGGGGGACGTCCACGCCGCCGTCACGCAGCTTGTCCTGAAGGTGCGTCAGGTAGACGGGGTCCTCACCGTAGGCGCCGTACTCGTTCTCCACCTGCACCGCCAGGACGGGCCCTTGGTTGGTGGACAGGTAGGGCACGACCAGCGGCAGCAGCCGGTCCAGGTAGTCGTCCACCGCCGCCAGGTAGCGCGGGTCTACGGTACGCAACCGGATGCCGGGCGTGGCGAGCAGCCAGGACGGCAGTCCACCGCCCTCCCACTCGGCGCAGACGTACGGGCCGGGGCGTAGCAGGACGTGCAGGCCCTCCTGCTGCGCGAGTTCCAGGAAGGCCGGCAGGTCCAGGCCTTCGTCGGCACGGAAGGTCCCCGGTCGCGGCTGGTGCAGGTTCCACGGCACATAGGTGTCGATGGTGTTGAGTCCGAGCAGCCGTGCCTTGCGCAGCCGGTCGCGCCACTGGGCGGGGTGGACGCGGAAGTAGTGCAGGCCACCGGAGATGATGCGGAACGGTTCGCCGCCGAGGCGGAATTCGTTCCCTTCGATCCGCAGTACGGGCATGGGCCGTGCTCCTCCAGTGGAGTCGAGTTCTGGTGCGTGCGGTGCGGTCACGGGGCGTTCGCCGGTGTGCGGCGGGGACGCCCCGTGACGGGATGTTTGCGTTGCCATCGCGATGGTGCGGTGACCGCGGGAAACTTCCGGGGCAAGGTCAGCGGCCGTGTGGCGGCGGGGCGGTACTGGCGCGCACGACCAGACTGGTGGGCACCAGCGTGGTGCCCCGCTCCGCCTCGTCGTTGCGGATCTGCCGCAGCACCCCGTCGACGCAGCGCCGGCCGACCTCGGCGAAGTCCTGGTGGATCGTCGTCAGCGGCGGCATGTACGAGGCGGCCTCGGGGATGTCGTCGAAGCCCACGACGCTGACGTCCTCCGGCACCCGCCGGCCGTGCTCGCGCAGGGCTCGCAGCAGCCCGAGTGCCATCTGGTCGTTGGCGACGAACACCGCGGTGCAGCCGGGGTCCCCGGCGATCCGCAGCCCGGCCTCGTAGCCGGACTCCGCGGACCAGTCGCCGCGCAGCAGCGGCGGCACCTCGCGCCCCGCCGCCTCCAGGGCCGCCCGCCAGGCACCCACGCGGCGCTCGGCGGCGAACGACTCCTCCGGGCCGGCGATGTGCCGCACCGTGCCGTGGCCGAGGCCCAGCAGATGCTCCACGGCCGCCCGCGCGCCGCTGGCCTGGTCGGTGTCGACCACGCAGTACCGGTCGCCGGCGTCGGAGTCCACCACGACCACCGGAGCGGTCGGCGGCAGCGCCACCGTCATCGCGTCCAGCAGGTGGACCTCCATGATCATCACGACGCCGTCCACCGCCAGCTCACCGAGCCGGGTGAACGCGCCCCGGACCCCGTCCTGCGTGGGCGCGGTGACCGGCAGCAGCGTCGTGGCGTAACCCTCACGGGCCGCGGAGGAGGCCACCGCCTCCAGTGTGCGCATGTTTCCGGTGCTGGAGAGGTTGAACAGGATGACGCCGATGGTGCGGAACTCACCGCGCTTGAGGGCGCGGGCGGCGCTGTTGGGCCGGTAACCGAGCTCCTTCATCGCGGCCAGCACCTGCCGCCGGGTCTCCTCCAGCACCCCGGGGAAGCCGTTGGAGACCCGGGAGACGGTCTGCGCCGAGACGCCCGCCAGCTTGGCCACGTCGGCCATCGACGCACCGCGCCGCCGCCGCTGCGCGCCCGCCGCAGAGCTCTGTCCGGTCCCGTCCACGTGCGTCGTACACCTCATACGTTTCACAGCCGTTGGTGGTCAGAAGTCTAGGGGGGCGCAGCTGCGCGGACCGGCCGTCCGCGGGCCCCCGGGCCGGCACCGGCGCTCCCCCGTGGGGGAGCCGCGGGCACCGGCCGCGGATCTCGACGGGGCGTCAGCCACCGACGCTGAAGCCCTGGTCCTTGCCGTACTTGACCGAGGCGTCCTGCCAGGTGCCCAGGGCGTCCGACAGCGGCGTGGAGGACACATAGGCCTTGCCGACGGTGTCGTTGAAGATCGAGTTGGCGTACACCTGGTACGGAAGGTACGACCAGCCCTTGACGACGTCCGCCGCCGACTTCGCGAAGATCTCGTTGGCCTTCTGGCCGCCGAAGTAGGGGAACTCGGTGTCCAGGAACGCCCGGGAGTTCAGGTCCGCGGTCGTGGCCGGGAAGGCGCCGCCCTTGATGCGGGCCTGGACGCCGGCGTCCTTGTTCGCGTACTTCACGAAGGCGTAGGCCAGCGGCTTGTCCTTGGCGGCCTCCATCACCGCCAGCGAACTGCCGCCGTTCTCGGCGCTGGCGCTCTGGCCCGCCTGCCACTGCGGCAGCGGCGCGGCACGCCAGTCACCGGACGCCGAGGGCACGCCGGAGACGAAGTTGGCGGGCATCCAGGCGCCGGTCGACAGCGTGGCGATCGTGCCGTCGGCCAGGCCCTTGTACCACTGGTCGCTCCAGGACGCGATGGGCGCGAGGAGCTTCTCGGAGATCAGCTTCTGCCAGACCTCGGTGACCTTCTTCGTGCCCGCGTCGCCGAAGTCGACGTTCACCTTGGTGCCGTCCACCGTGTACGGATGGCCCCCGGCCTGCCAGATCAGGCTGGTGACGAACCCGGCGTCACCGGTGTCGTTGGTGATGTACGCCTTCGGGTCGGCCTTGTGCAGGGCGCGGGCCGCCGTCAGGTACTCGTCCCAGGTCGTGGGAACCGCGATCTTGTACTTGTCGAGGACCTTCTTGTTGTAGAACATCGCCATCGGCCCGGAGTCCATGGGCAGCGCGTACACACCGCCGCCCACGGCGACGGAGTTCCACGGGCCGGGCGAGTACGCCTTGGACAGGTCCTTGGCACCGTACGGGCCGAGGTCGGTGACGGACTTGCCCAGCGCGAACTGGCTCAGCGCGTAGTACTCGATCTGCGCCACGTCCGGCGCCCCGGAACCGGCCTGCACCGCGTTCTGCAGCGCCGTGTACTGGTCGTTGCCCGTGCCCGCGTTGACCAGCTTCACCTTGACCTTCGGGTACGTGGCCTGGAAGTCGGTCACCACCTGCTTCAGCGTCGGCTCCCACGCCCACACCGTCACCGTGCCGCCCTTGTTCAGCGCGGCCTCGACGCTGCCCGCGTCCGCGGCCTTGGCACCCGAGCCGGAGTCGTCAGAGGAACCGCACGCGGTCAGGGCCAGCGCCGCGGCGCAGAGCACCGCGATCCCCTGCGCCGAACGGCGCAATGGCTTGTTCGTCATCGCATCTCACTTCGTTGTGGTGATGGTCTGCGGCACCACCCGTCGCCAGGGCACGGTGTGCCGGGCGCGGGACCGCAGGGGGAGGGTGGGTACGGCGCCGCCGCGGCGCCGGTGATCATTCCTTGACGCTGCCGGCGGCGAGCCCGGACTGCCAGAAGCGCTGCAGGAGGAGGAAGGCCGCGATCAGCGGCACGATGGTCAGCAGCGAGCCGGTGACCACCAGGTTGAACACCGGCTGCCCGCCCGCGGTGGCGGCCTGGGCGTTCCAGGCGTTGAGCCCCAGGGTGAGGGGGTACCAGTCCGGGTCCTTGATCATGATCAGTGGCAGGAAGTAGTTGTTCCACGTCGCGACCACGGTGAAGAGCAGCACGGTGACGATGCCGGGTCCCAGCAGCGGCAGGCTGATCCGGAAGAAGGTGCGGATCTCCCCCGAGCCGTCGACCCGGGCGGCCTCCAGCAGCTCGTCGGGGATCGCCTCGGAGGCGAAGACCCACATCAGGTAGAGGCCGAACGGCGAGATCAGCGAGGGCACGATCACTGCCCACGGCGTGTTGGTCAGGCCCATCTTGCTGAACATCAGGAACGTCGGCACGGCCAGGGCGGCGCCCGGCACGGCCACCGCGCCGATCACCACCGCGAACACCGCGCGCTTGCCCGGGAAGTCGAACTTCGCCAGGCCGTAGCCGCCCAGTACGGCCAGGCAGGTCGCACCGCCCGCGCCCAGCGCCACGTACAGCAGGGTGTTGAGCAGCCAGCGCACGAAGATGTGGTCGTCGTAGGTGAGGGTCTGCGAGATGTTGTCCCACAGCGCGAAGTCACCGCTGAACCACAGCCCGAAGGAGTCCAGCAGGCTCTTCTGGGTCTTGGTCGCGCTGATCACCAGCCAGGCCAGCGGGACCAGGGTGTAGACCGCGACGAGCGCGGTCAGGACGGTGAGCAGGACACTGCGCCGGGGCCGGTCCGCGGAGTGCCGCCGGCCCGCCGGACGCCCGGACGGTGCGGCGCCGCCGCTCTCGCGCCGCGGGGCCGGGACGCCGGCTTGGGTGCTCGCCTGGGCCATCGTCAGGCCTCCTTGCGCATGCCGCGCAGCTGCACGACGTAGGCGGTGATCATCGTGACGACCCCCATGACGATCGCGACGGTCGCCGCGTAGTTGTGCTGCTGCCCGGAGAAGGACAGCGAGTAGGTGTAGAGGTTCGGTGTGAAGTACGTCGTGATGGCATTGGGCGCCAGCGGCTTGAGGATGCTCGGCTCGTTGAACAGCTGGAAGCTGCCGATGACGGAGAAGATCGTCGCGATGACCAGCGCCCCGCGGATCGCCGGGATCTTGATGGAGGTGACGATCCGCAGCTGGCTCGCGCCGTCGATCTCGGCCGCCTCGTACAGGGACCGCGGCACGACGTGCAGCGCCGAGTAGAAGATCAGCATGTTGTAGCCGACGAACTCCCAGGTCACGATGTTGCCGATGCTCGCCAGCACCAGGCTGGGCGAGAGCGGGTTCGGCAGCGAGGCACCGAAGGTGTCGTTGATGTCGGCGACCAGGCCGAAGCGGTCGCCGTACATGAAGCCCCACATCAGCGTCGCCACGACGGCCGGGACCGCGTACGGCAGGAAGATCGTGATCCGGAAGAACTTCCGGCCGTGCAGCCGCCCGCTGTCCAGGGCGATGGCGACCAGCAGCGCGATGAACAGCATGATCGGCACCTGGACGGCGAGGATCAGCGCGACGCGGCCGAGACCGGACCAGAACTGGCCGTCCTGGAAGGCCTGGACGTAGTTGTCCAGGCCGACGAAGGAGGTCCCGCCGATCAGGCGGTCGCGGAAAAGGCTCAGGTAGATCGAGTAACCGATCGGCGCCAGGAAGACCAGCGCGAAGACGATCATGAACGGTGCCACGAAGCCCCATCCCAGCCAGCGCCGGCCCCGGCGTCCTCGGGGAGGAGCGGTCCGGCCGGTGCCCGGTGGCGGCGGTACGGCAGCCATGATCCCATCCTTCACATCGTCGTGCGGGGCCCTGCCGCAACGGGCGGGACTGGGATGGTTGCGCAAACATCAGCGACCGCGGTCGGCGCACGTTTACGCAAACATTGATGGACGCGATGTTGGCACCGCCCATCAGGACACGTCAAGAGGCCGACGCGGTTCCCCCCGGCGCGCACCCGCAAGACCGTCCCCACACGCCAACGGCCCTTCCAAGAGCCGAAGCCGACTGCCGCCGGCCCGCGAAGCGGACCGGCGGCACCACGGTCACTCCGTACGCAGCCCGTCCGCCCGCATCATCCGCCACAACGCCGGAAGGCTCAGCACCGCCACCGCCAGGACCGCCGCCCCACCGATCCCGGCGTACGGCAGGAACACCCACCAGTCCCGCACCGGCTTCACCACGACCCCCAGCAACACCCGGCCCAGAACCAGCCCACCCGCGATCGCCACGACCGTACCCGCCACCACCGGCACCGCCGTCTGCCACAACACCGACCACGCCAGCGTCCCGCGCCGCGTACCGAAGGCCACCAGCACCGACAGCAAACGCCTGCGCTCCCGCAACTGCTCGATCTGCGCCACCAGCAACCCCGCCGCGATCAGCACCACCGTCAGCGTCCCACCGATCCGCAGACCCGTCTGCACACTGGAGTACTGCCGGTCACGCTGCACATTCACCAGCCCGTGGACCCGCAACGTCGGATCCAGCCGCGCCGCGGCGTTGCGCAAGTGCTCCGCCGCGTCCGGAACACCGCGGTCGACCGCCACCCACGCGGAGGTCGACGCCCGCGGCAACCGGTGCCCGGCCAGCGCCCCCGGGGTGGCCAGGATGCCGTCGTGCACGTCACCCACCGGATCCCGCACCGCCACCACCGCGCGGGCCGACACCGGCAGCGTCCACAACTCACCCTCCGGGACGCCCTCCGGTACACCGTCGGACACGGCGTCGAGATCCATCCGCGCACCCGGCCCGGCGACCTCGTCGGTGAGGAGATTCTCCTGCCGGGCCCGCCGCGACGTCCCCGGCTGATGAGCCACGAAGGTGTCACCGTCACGGCACGAGGGCAACGAGGCCAGGGACCGCAGCGTCGCACAACCGGCCACCGTGAGCGTGGTGACCGACCCGGGCCCCCCACCCCCATCCAGGCGGCTCACATACGTCGAAACCGTGGCGACCACCCGCCGCACACCCTCGACCTGCCGCAACTCCCCGGCCAGCCGCTCCGCCAGCGCCGGGGAACCCACACTCCCCGAAGCAGTGGCCACACCGAAGTCCGCGCGGACGGCACCGGCACGAGCGGACCCCGACCCGGCGGCCCTCGGAGCCGACGACGTCGCGAAGTCCTCCTGCATACCCCCGAACACCATCTGCAGCGCGATCGCCCCGGCCACCGCAACGGTGATACCGCTCACCGCCCGTGACGCCGTCCCGCTGCTCAACTGCAACCGGCGCACCGCCAGTTGCCACGCCACCGGCCCCCCGCGCAGCCGCCTCACCACGGCCTCCACCAGCCATGGCAACAGCCCGGTCAGCCCCACCAGGACCAACACCGCGCCCACCACGATCGGATACACACCGCCCGACCCCAGCTCCTCGTCCGCCGACCCCGTCACCGTCAGCACACCGACCCCCACGACAGGAGCGACCAGCCGCCACCACAACCGGCGGGGCCGCAGCCCGGCATGCCGCACGACCCCCAACGGCTCGATCACCACCGACCGCAACGCGGACTGCGTGACCGCGACCGACCCCACCACGATCGCCACCACGATCAGCCCCGCCGGCACCGGATCAGGAACCACATCAGCCGGAAACGCACTCACGCCCCACAACCGCACCGAACCCGCCAGCCGCCGCGCCCCCAGGAACAGCCCGGTCCCCACCAGCAGCCCGAGCCCGGCACCGAACAGCGCCTCACCCGCCGCGATACGACGGGTCATCGCGACATCCGCGCCCACCAGCCGCAACGCGGCCAGCCGCCGGTCCCTGCGGTCACCGCCGAACCGGACGGCGGTGGCGACGAAGACACCCACCGGCACCAGCAGGACCACGCAGATCAACGCGACCAGCACCACCAGCCGCGGATCGAAACGCCCGGAGCCGGGGTCATGGCCGTACCCCGCGGACCTGATCGCGCCCCCGTCCCTGGTGAGCGCCGCGCTCCCGGCGTAGAAGCGCAACTCCCCCGGTTCGAGTAGCCCCCGGTCCGCGATGGTCCCCGTGATCCGGTAGCCGAGCCGCTCCCTGAGCAGGGCCCCGGACGGCGAACCCAGCAGCTCGCGCAGAGCGGGCGACACCACCATCTCCCCCGGCCCGGGAATGCGCGCCACACCCGGCGGCGGCGGAGCACCCGGACCGTCCGGACGCAGCAACCGCCCCCCGACGGCCTCGCCACGGAATTCGGTGTCGGCGTCGTACCAGAGGAACGTCGTGTCCCCGCGCCGCACCGAGACCTCGCTCTCGAAGTTCGGCGTCTCCCGCGCGTGGCCGCGCTCTTCGCGGGCGTCCAGTACGTTCGGCACCGCGGCGGCGAGGAACAGCAGGGCCACACCGAGGCCGACTCCCACCGCGGTCAGGGCCGTTCTGATCCACCCCTCGCGGCCTCCGGAGCCCGCCAGGCGCATCCCGAGCCCCAGGTCCCGCAGCGCCGAGCGGATGCGCCCCGGCGCGTCCCCAGTGCCGTGACGGCTCATGCGGGGCCCCCTGGGCACGGCATGCCGTCGTGCGACACGGATCGGCGGTTGCGGGTCGCGGCCTGGGGCGGCGCGAGCGGATGGCGGAACGGGTCGAAGAACATGCAGCGAATATACACGCCGTCTATACACTCAATGTCTACACACAAGGTGTCAGCGCAGTGTGCTCGCAGTTCCACCCCATCTCCTCCAAAGGATGGACATAACGCCTGATCAAGGCGACCTGATGCGGCGTGCGGAGGGGGCGGGTACACAGTGGCAGGAGTGTCGACGCTGGTAATGGTGGAGACGACTGAACCGCCGGGCCCGCGCGTGAACCCGCGGCCACCCCGGGCGCCGCGGACCTCCGGGCGAAGCTTCTCGACCCTCGCATTACTTGCGCCCAGCGGGCCGCGGCCTCGATGGACCGGCTCGTGGACCTGCTGTCGGCGGGGCTTTTCGGCACCCGTCGTCTCCCCGGTGGAAACCGGCGGGCGGGAGGCCCGTTCCTGCGCGCAGGGCATCGTGACCGGGCCGAAGGCGGCGATCACGCGTCAATGATGTGGACTCGCCAAGATCTTCTGCCGTAATGTCCTCGTGCCCGCCGCTCGGCGAGCGCGTCTCCATGCTCTGTCCCTGGGGGGGATCCCATGTCGCTCAACCCTGTCGGGCCGCCGCCCGGCGCCCCGTACCCCACGCCTGCCGGGCTCCCGGCGAACACCTCCGTGCTCCGTTCCCCGCTGGGTCTGGCGACCGCGGTGGTGGTGCTCCTGTCGCTGGTGATCGTGGTCGACGTGCTCGCGATCGCCGCGGAGGCCGGTCGCTACGCCCTCATGGGCACGGCGGTCGCCGACGAACTCGCCACCGTCGACCAGTCCGCGCTGAGCCGCTCCGACCTGTGGACGGGCAACGCCGCGGCCCTGCAACTCCTCGCCCTGGTGGCGACGGGCGTCGTCTTCATCGTCTGGTTCCACCGGGTCCGCTCCAACGGCGAGGTGTTCGCCCCCAAGGGGTTCGAGAAGAGTCGCGGGTGGGCGATCGGCGGCTGGTTCATCCCGATCGCCTTCTTCTGGATCCCGTCCAGGATCGCCCGGGAGACCTGGGTCGCCAGTTCCCAGACCACGCAGGACGGCCGCCTGCGGCCCGCCGACTCGGGCCCCGTCGCGTACTGGTGGGGGGCATGGGTGGCCGTCCAACTGCTGCACCTGCTGTCGGCACTCGTCACCAACGAGAACTCCGTGTACGCCGACGACCTCCGCGACGCCGCCGGCTTCGCCATCGCCGCGGACGCCGTGGACATCCTGGCCGCGGTCCTCGCCATCCTGTTCGTCCGCAAGCTCACGGCCATGCAGCACCGCAAGGCCACGGAAGGCCCGTTCGCCCTGTCCTGACCGTGGAACCGTCCACGGTCGGCTGATGTCAGTGGCGGGCCCCACGCTCCCCGGTCGTGGACATCGACGATCTTGCGCAGCGGGCGAAGTCCTACGCTGTTCGACCCCTACGGCTGGGACCCGGATCAGGGTCTGGACGCGGCCATCGCCCTGCTCGGCGTGCGCTGCGCGCGTACGGCCGGCGGTACCGCGGAGGAGGCGGAAGAGCGGCTGCGTGAGGCCTCCGCCCGCGGTCCGGTGCTGGTCGGTCCCGTCGACATGGGGCTACTGCTCCACCAGCCGGACACACCCACCGCCGACGGTGGCGACCACTTCGTGGTCGTGCTGGAGGTCGACGGCGGTGGTCTTCCACGACCCGCACGGTCATCCCTACGCGACGCTCCGGTCGCGGACCTCCTTGCCGCGTGGGAGGCGAAGAGGGTCGGCTATACCGATGACCCGTACGTGATGCGCGCCGGCTTCGTCCAGGAACGGAAGGTCTCGGCGAAGGAGGCGCTGCGGAGGGCGTTGCCCGACGCTGAGCGTTGGCTGGCAGGTCGCCACGACCGTGCCGGCGCGCGGTCAGCGCGCTGTCGGCGGAACCGGCCAGTCTTCCCGGCCGCGTTCGTGCGCTTCGCCGTGTGCGGCGGCGGGGTGGGGCTGGTGTCCTCCGGGGTGCTGATGGCGCTGTCGGGGCGGGTGCCGGTCGCCCTGGCGAACGCGGTGGTGACGGTGGCCAGGGCGGTGCTGGCCACCGAGCTGCACGCGCGCTCCACCTTCGGGGGGGCCGCGCCGGGTGGCGGGCGCACCTGGAGTCGGCGCTGACCGTGGTGGTCTGCTACCTGTTCACCACGGCCGCCGTGCTGATCCTCCCGGCGGTGTGCGCCGCCCCCGGCATGCTGCTGCGGCAGTCGGTCTACTGGGCGGCCTCCGCGCTGGCCGGCGTGGGCCGCTTCTTGGTGCTGCGCGCGGTGGTCCTCGCCCGGCGGGGTGGCTCCGCCACGTCGGTGTGGCGCAGCGAAGCGGCGTACATCTCGTCGGGGTCGAGCCGGCGCAGTTCCTCGGCGATGAGCTCGGCGGTCGGCCGGACCTTCAGCGCGAGGTGCCGGTTGGGCTGCCCGGGGATGGTGAGGGTGGCCAGCGGGCCCTCGGGGCGGTCGATGTCGATGTCGCCGTCCGGGGTGCGCAGCCGTACCGCGGTGACGACGGGACCGTCGGTGACGACGCGGTCGACGGGCACGCGCAGGCGGTTGCCGAGCCAGCGGGCGAGGAGTTCGGCGCTGGGGTTGTCGGCCTCGCTCTCGACGACGGCCGAGGTGACCGTGGCCCGGGCCTGGTCGAGCGCGGCGGCGAGCATGGACCGCCAGGGCGTGAGCCGGGTCCAGGCGAGGTCGGTGTCGCCGGGGGTGTAGCCGGCGGCGCGGGTCGACAGTTCCTCCATGGGCTGCTCGACGGCGTACGCGTCGGTGATCCGTCGCTGCGCCAGCGCGCCGAGGGGGTCGGCGGCGGGGTTGGGGGGCGCGTCGACCGGCCACCACACCACCACGGGGGCGTCGGGCAGCAGCAGCGGCAGGACCACGCTGTGGGCGTGGTCGGCGAGTTCGCCGTGCAGGCGGAGCAGCACCGTCTCGCCGGTGCCGGACTCGCCGCCGACGCGGACCTCGGCGTCGAGGCGGGCGCCGCGGCGGTCGCGGGGGGAGCGGCCGGGCCGCTTGATGACGACCAGGATGCGCGAGGGGTGCTCGCGCGAGGCGTCGGAGGCGGCCTTGAGGGCGTCGTAGTGGTTGCCCTCGTCGGTGACGATGACCAGGGTCAGCACCATGCCGACGGCCGGGCTGCCGACGGCCCTGCGTGCCTTGATCAGCGCGGAGTTGATCTTGCTTGAGGTGGTCTCGGTCAGGTCGATGTTCATGGCCGGCGCCAGCTCCTGCCGTCTCGTGCGAGCATCTCGTCCGCCGCCTTCGGACCCCAGGTACCGGCGGTGTACTGCTCCGGTTCGCCGTGCCGGTCCCAGTACTCCTCGATCGGGTCCAGGATCCGCCAGGACTCCTCCACTTCCTGGTGCCGGGGGAAGAGGTTGGCGTCGCCGAGCAGCACGTCGAGGATCAGCCGCTCGTAGGCCTCCGGGCTGGACTCGGTGAAGGACTCGCCGTAGGCGAAGTCCATCGTCACGTCCCGGATCTCCATCGACGTCCCCGGCACCTTCGAGCCGAAGCGCACGGTGACGCCCTCGTCCGGCTGGACGCGGATGACCAGGGCGTTCTCCCCCAGCTCCTGGGTGTCGCTGTGGCTGAAGGGAAGATGGGGGGCGCGCTGGAAGACGACCGCGATCTCGGTGACGCGGCGGCCCAGGCGCTTGCCGGTGCGCAGGTAGAAGGGGACGCCCGCCCAGCGGCGGTTGTCGATGCCCAACCTGATCGCGGCATAGGTGTCGGTCCTGGACTCGGGGTCGATGCCGTCCTCCTCCAGATAGCCGGGCACCTCCTGGCCGCCCTGCCAGCCGTGCGCGTACTGGCCGCGGACCGTGTGCGCCCCCAGGTCGTCGGAGTACCGGACGTCCTGGAGGACCTTGAGCTTCTCCTGGACGAGGGACTTGGCGTCGAAGCCCGCGGGCTCCTCCATCGCGGTCAGCGCGAGCAGCTGCAGCAGGTGGTTCTGGATGACGTCGCGTGCGGCGCCGATCCCGTCGTAGTAGCCCGCGCGGCCACCGATGCCGATGTCCTCGGCCATCGTGATCTGCACGTGGTCCACGTAGGAGCGGTTCCACAGCGGCTCGAACATCGTGTTCGCGAAGCGCAGCGCCAGGATGTTCTGGACCGTCTCCTTGCCCAGGTAGTGGTCGATCCGGAAGACCTCTGCGGGCGGGAAGACCTGGTGGACCACCCGGTTGAGCTCCTGGGCGCTGGCCAGGTCGTGGCCGAAGGGCTTCTCGATGACGGCCCGCCGCCAGGACCCCGCGGGAGGGTCGGACAGCCCGTGCTTCTTCAACTGCTGCACGACCAGGGGGAAGAACTTGGGCGGCACCGAGAGATAGAAGGCGAAGTTGCCGCTGGTGCCCCGGGCCTTGTCCAGTTCCTCCACGGTCGTGCGGAGGGCGTCGAAGGCGTGGTCGTCGCCGAAGTCGCCGGGCACGAAGCGCATTCCGGTTGCCAGTTCCGTCCAGACCTCATCGCGGAAGGGGGTGCGCGCGTGCTCCTTGACGGCGTCGTGGACGACCTGCGCGAAGTCCTCGTCCGCCCAGTCGCGGCGCGCGAAGCCGACGAGCGAGAAGCCCGGCGGCAGCAGCCCGCGGTTGGCCAGGTCGTACACGGCGGGCATCAGCTTCTTGCGGGACAGGTCGCCCGTCACACCGAAGATCACCAGGCCGGACGGGCCCGCGATGCGTGGCAGCCGCCGGTCGGATGGATCGCGCAGCGGATTGTTCCAGCTGTCGGTTTCCGTCATGGTCCACTTCTCTTCATCGTGGGTGCGGCGGTCGTCGTGGCGCGCCCGGGGTCATGCGGCGCCGAAGAGTTCGAGGAGTGCGTCCTTGCCGAACATGCGGGCGGTGTCGATGGCCGAGGGGGTGCCCGCGGCAGGGTCGGCGCCGCCCTCGAGGAGGACGCGGACCACCTCGTCCTCGCCCTTGAAGACGGCACCGGCCAGCGGCGTCTGACCGCGGTCGTTGGCGCGGTCGGGGTCCGCGCCGTGCTGCAGGAGTGCGGCCACGGTGCCGGCGTGGCCGTGGTAGGCGGCGAGCATGATGAGCGTGTCGCCCTTGTCGTTGGTGAGGTCGGCCGGCACACCGGCGTCCACGTAGGCCGCCAGGGTCTCCGTGCCGCCCCGGCGGGCCAGGTCGAAGATCTTGGCGGCGAGTCGCAGGACGCCGGGGTCCTGCGCCAGGTCGTTCTGCGGGGTCGGCTCGCTCATCGTTCCTCACTGGGAGAGGCTGGTCGCCATGCGCGGCCGGGACCGTTCGTGATCCACCCTATGCGGCCTCGACCGCCCCGGCCTCGCCGGGCGTGTCCCGGTGCGCGACGGCACGGATGCGGGGACCACGCAGAAGCCATGGCCGAAGCTTAACGATTTTGATCACTCGAACGGGCGACTTCGCTGCTCCATCGGCGGGGCCTGCCACATGGCACGCCGGACGACCGGCGAGGATCGCGCCGGAAGAAACAGTTCGGCAGAGCCGAAAGGGTGAACTTCCCTATGAATCACCCATTTGCCTCTTTTCAGAACATATTACTATCTGTAATTCTGGAACAACTCATGGTGACAGTCCCCATCACACAGGAGTAGCCCCCATGATCCTGTCCATCTCAGGCGTCGTCCTGCTCGGAATCATCGTCTTCCTGTTCTTCCGCAAGGACGGACTCAAGGCCTCCCACGCGCTCGTGTGCGCCCTCTTCGGCTTCTACCTCGCGGGCACCGCCATCGCCCCGAGCATCAAGGCCGGCGGGGCGAGCCTGGCTAGCCTCCTGGGCGGGATCAAGTTCTAGCGCGGCCGTTCCGCACGGCCGATCCACCGGGCCCGGCGCCGCTCCGCACCGGGCCCTTCCCGTTCCGTTCCGTCGTACCTCCCCGCAACGATCCTCTGGAGCTCCCCGTGGTCCGGCGCCCCCTTTCCGCCCTCCTGAGCAGCCGCCCCTCGCTCTCCCGCGGCCGTGAGCTCGCGCGGGCCGCCGTCGACAGCACCACGGACGTCCTCCACCCGCTCTTCGTCATCGCGCGCGGACTGCGCCGTCAGGCCGGCTGGGCGCGCGACTGGTGGGGCAACACGCCCAAGGACCGGCGCGGACCGGCGCTGCTGGCCTCCGTGGGGGCCGCCTTCCTCGTCCTGGTCCTGCTGCCCTACGGGGCCTACCTGATGGTCGCCGCCTGGATGGGTTCCGCCGGCTGGATGGGGCGGGACCGCACTCCCGCGCCGACCGGGCCGAGCGGCGCCGAGGGCGACCGGCTGACCGCGCTGTACGAGGCTTTGGTGCCGTATTTGTCCGTCGCCGACGACCCCAACCCGCTCTACGCCCACGACGGCAGCTGGGAGAACGCCTTCGGCGCCTACACCTTCGAGGACGGGCGGCTGGTCAGCCTGAACCTCAGGTACCCCGCCTACTTCACCGACGGCGAGGCCACGGCCAGGGCCCGCGTCGAGCACGTGCTGCACGCCAAGGTGGGGCGCGGCCGCGAGTACCGCTTCGAGTGGAACGAGGAGGAGAACCACCTCACCCTCACCGCACTCCCCCCGCTGCCCACGGGCATCGCCGCGCAGCGCTTCGTCACCTCCCCCGGCGAGACGGTGCTCGGCTTCACCGACCCCGAGGCGGTGCAGCGCACCGTCCCGGTCGAGGACGGCGAGGGGCTCAGGGACGCGCCCCCGGTGATCTGGCGCACCGGCCCGCGCTCCACCGAGCCGCACCTGCTCGCCCTCGGACAGCCCGGCACGGGCACCACCACGCTGCTGCGCTCCATCGCGCTCCAGGCACTGCCGGACGGCGACGTCCTGGTCGTCGACGGCAGCGGGACCGGCGAATACGCGTGCCTGACCGGCCGGCCCGGCGTGATGGCCGTCGAGAGCGGCCTCGCGGGCACGCTGGCCACCCTGGAGTGGGCCGCGCACGAGACCGAGCGCCGCCTGATCGCCGTCAACCGGGCACGGCAGGCGGGCCGCACCGCACCCGACGACGTGCGGCGCCCGCTGTGGATCCTCGTCGACCGGCCGACGGTGCTCAGCCAGCTCGCGCACGCCGAGGGCCGCCCCGACCCGCAGGATCTCCTCGAGATCCCGCTGCGGCACGGCCGCGCGGCCGGCGTGACCGTCGCCGTCGCCGACCACCTCGACGGCGCCGAGGCGCTCTCCCAGGTGGTCATCGCCCAGACCAGGGCCCGGGTGCTGCTGGGCGCGGTCACCGCGGAGCAGACCCATGCGGTGCTCGGCGCGCCCCAGTGCTCCACGTCGGCCACGGAGGTGCCGCCGGGCCGCGGTTACGTGCGGCTGGGCTCGGGGCCGGTGCTCCGGGTGCAGGTTCCGGCGACCCCCGACCCCTACGACGAGGACGCCAGCGACGGGCACCGCCAGGCGGTCATGGCGCTGCTGCCGCCCGCGGACGTCGCACCCGGGACGGAGGCCGGGGAGCGGGAGGTGGAGACCGCCGAGGCCCCTGGGCCGGTCAGGGTCTCCGAGCCCTCGGGCGCGGTCCGGCCGGCCGGCGACCCGGCGCTGGAGCAGTGATCCGGACCGCCGCCGCGCGGGTCAGCGCCGCGGCAGTTCGTGCAGCCGCACCTCGGTCAGCGCGCCTCCGGCCGCCTCGGCGGTGAGGTAGGTGCAGTACGGCTGACGCCTGCGGTCGGTCGGCGAACCGGGGTTGAGCAGCCGCAGCCCGCCCGGCGCCATGCTGTCCCAGGGGATGTGGCTGTGCCCGAAGACCAGGACGTCCAGATCCGGGAAGCGCTCCGCGCAGCGGCGCTCGCGCCCCTGCGCCGGGCCGCTGTCGTGGACGACCCCGAAGCGCAGCCCGCCCAGCTCCGCCCGCGCGACCTCGGGGAGCCGCTCCCGCAGCTCGGGTCCGTCGTTGTTGCCGTACACGCCGATCACCCGGCGGGACCTCGCCTGGAGCAGGTCGAGGGTCGCGGTGTCGGCCCAGTCGCCGGCGTGGAGGACGACGTCGGCCTCGGGAATCCGGTCCAGTAGTTCGGCCGGAAGCTCTTTGGCACGTTTGGGCAGGTGTGTATCGGACATCACAAGAAGACGCACACGTTCACGCTATCCGCGCGGGGGGACGGGAGCGGTGCCGGGCACGGCGGCCGGAAGGGAGGCCGACGTCGCGGCGTGCCGCGCGGGGCGGCGTGGCCGGTGGGGCGACCCCGCGGTCGCCGGGACCGCGGGCCTCATCGATGAAGGGCCCACACGTCATGTGCGGTGACACCACCCCCACCCGTTCGGCCGAACTCGTTCAGCCCGCCGAGCCCGCCTACGTGGGCGCCGCGCGGCACTTCGCGTCCGAGCTGCTGGGGCTGTGGGGACTGGCCGCGGAGGACCGCATCGCCGCCGAGCTGATCGTCGACGAGCTCGCCGCGAACGCCGCGCGCCACGGCCGGGCCCAGATGTCGATCCGCCTGTGCATGCACGACGACGGCCTGGTCATCACCGTCACCGACAGCGGCGAGGCCCGGCACCACGACGGGGCCTCCTCCGACAGCACCCCGCCGGACGAGCACGGCCGCGGGCTGGAGATCGTACGCCGGCTGGCCGGGTCCACCTGCATCCACGACGACGAGCGCGGCCGCCGGGTGGTGACCACGCGCCCACTCGCGCCGCTCCAGCGGCCCGTCGCGGGGGTCACCAGCCCGGCGTCGTAGGCGCACGGGACATGGGCGACAGCGGCGGCCCGGACAGGGCCGCGCGGACCCGGCTTCAGCGGGCCGCGGGCCACATGGGTGCCACGCCGGTTCCGTGGAACGCCGGCCCGCACCA